>NZ_JBHZPG010000011.1:0-121914 GCF_042788005.1 Peribacillus sp. YIM B13472 | reverse complement strand
ATTTTTGTATACGTACTAGTAGCACACTAAATGGTTCTTCAATCCTGTCACAACCAGTTTCTTATACAGGGTATCTTACTTAAGATCCACCAAAAAAAGTTCAGCCTGGTTGTGTTGTTATCATCCATTATTGTCAATGGGTTAATGGGTTAGACTCTATTTTTTGAGTTTAGGTTTTCGTAGTAGATGGTGGCGGCGAGGAGCGCCATGGAACTAAAGGAGGAGGATAGTTCCATAAGAATTGACACTAGAAGGTCGTCAATGAAGGCGATCTTCTTGTGTCAATTTTTTAGAATAAGGGATTTGTGATTGGAGTATTATGTTAAAGCAGGCAGAGCCGTTTTTAGGGTATGGATGGTTAGCGTAATGGGGGAAATGATTATCTTCGTAAAAAGTCCTATGATTCATTAAAACTTAAACAGTTTAAATTATAATTCTTAAGGGGTGTTTATTTATAGTTATAAATAGAAATAAACATGAGAGTTTAATTGGAAGCGCTCTGTTCATTGTAGAGGTAGAGATTTACGAACTCACTGGTCTGGCGGCCGAGGTGGCCTCATGACAGTAATGAAAAAGCAGCCAATTTCACATTTGATGAAGAAGCGTAGATTTTGGGGTTATGGTGCCGCTATAGCGGTAATGCCTTATCTGTTAATCAAAATCGCCTGGACTTTCGGTCTCTTCATGCCGACCGAACAAATGGGCGACCCAAGTTGGCGCACTGCAAACGCAGTAACAATGGTTCTAGCTGCTGTTGGTATCCTGTTAGCATTGGCGTTTAGCATGACATGGGGTGAGCGACTGCCCGCCTGGTTGGTTGCCTTGCCCGTCTGGGTAGGTACTGGTTTACTTATTCCTATGCTGTTGCTGGCGCCTGTGCTTGGTCCTGCTGCTATGATACGCGATCAGCAGGCAGGAGCTGCCAACGTTTGGGTATATGAGCAGATTTTCGTAATGGTCTCACTGGTTGGAGTCGGCATCTGCCTACCTTTCGCCTTAGCTGGATACGCCAAAGCGCGTTGGCCAGAGGCATTTGCTGATCCAATCGATATTGAATTACTCCCGGGCAACAGCCAGAAACTGCATATCACCTTGGCTAGGCTTGTCGCCGCTGGCTGTATCCTGCTTGGATTTATTAAGCTATTCTGGGCGGTTGGTGGAACTATTGGCATCAACCCAGCTATGTTGGATAACCGCGATTTATGGTGGCACCTATTGTCGTTGAGTACCGGTGTTTGGGCCTTCGCGGGGGCGTGGGGTTTGTTGGTACTGACCACCCGCCGCGGGTTGAAGAGGTTCTTCCCTCCTATGGCAGTAGCATGGATCTCGTCGGGAATGCTGTTCTCTTATAACCTCTTTAACCGCTTGTCCGCCACTCGCCCCGATGCACAACCTGATATAGAGTACCCGCTTGCATATGTACTAACCACCGAGTTAGGTAGCGTCTTGGGAGTGATGATGGGAATAATTATTCTGATGGTACTGCACGACCGCCGGAGAGCAATGCGCAGTTCTAGAAGTAATTAATGTTCCTAATATTGAATTATATTTATAAAAAGAAAATAAATTAATGAAAAGGCCCCCAATTTTGGGGCCTTTTGAAATTCTCTTTGAGTTTTCGCCTAAAGTTAAGAGATTGGGGCTCTACGAGCCCACTATGTTAGGCCATTTTAAAGTAATGAACAAAAATAATGTTCATTGCAATTTCGACTATGGCCGTGATAATTACATCGATTATATTAGTTTCTTCAAATGAATGATAAGGGGCAAATAAAACAATGTAAGTATAACCAATGATAGTTAAAAGTATGGACCATAAGATGTTCCATAAAAACAGTGGAATCATTAAGCCAACAAAGGGCAAGAAGAAACCTAAATCTTTTCTACTTCTATTTTTATAAATACTGATTAATAGATAGATTGCAATCGCATTGATAATAATATATAAAATTAAATCAATAACATCATATCTATTCATAATTGTAGGGTTATAAAATACAGGAAGTGGAAGCACCGTAAGAGCAATTAAAACAAAAAAATAATACGGTAACTTTTTCTTTTGTTTGTCAGAAATAGTTCCTTCCTGTAATGCCGTGACGAGCTTGGCTGTTAGGTCTATTATGATCGTGACAATTCATGGGTAAACATGCTTACTACAACAGCTAAGGGGAAAGTATTCGGATAGTCCCCCTACCCCAGAACCCAAGGAAACAGGGCGAAAAGACCAAAGATGGTCCTTCGTCTGCAGGAAAATGGAATTTTTATATTAAGAAATCTAAGTCAGTAATTACATGTCGTATTGGTTTAAATCAGAAAATATATCAGTTGATTAAGATCAACAATAAAACTATGTTATTTAACCTAACATGTCATTTGATTTTTTTTCCATTACCAATTATATTTATAAAAATACCTTCTCTTAAGTCTGTCTAAATCCCAGAAAAGAGAGTGATTTTATTGAAGTGTTTAGTTTTAAAAAAGAAAAATAAATGGGGAAATAATTATTTATTTGAGCCAATGATCCAGAAAGTTTAACATTTAAAATTAGTCCTCTTTGGCTAAAGAAAAATGATAAACAAAGGTGGGTTTGAGATGGGGTTGTTAGGGAGAGTGGTTTTTTTAAAAAGATTACGAGAAGAGCTGTTGGAAAAAAGAAAACAAGGAGCCACTGAGCTTCAAATTGATGAAATTGACAAGCAAATACGGAAGATTAATCTAGAGATACAGAATATGAGAAAAATGATGGAATAAATATTTTCTTGTTTTAAGTGTACCCGACTTGAAAGGTGTGTTTATTTTGTTTATTTGTATTGGCGGAAGCAGGGAAAATTATAGGGATTGAGATTTTAGAACCATACGGGTAAATATGTTAGCTTAGAAGAAAAAGGGTATTTTTGAAAAAAATTGGACAAGCAGAGGGGGGGATGCCCCCCTTTAGTGACTGGGCACCTTGAGAAAAAGCTCTGAAGGAAAAATATAAAAGGAGGCACACTGGCTTGATCGTCAGCTTTTGCGTTCACGCATGGAGAAAAAACATCCGTTTTTTCTTGCCCTTCGAATCAAGGAGTCGGAGATTTACCGGGGTGAGGTATTCCTGCATGACATTTCCCCATACTTGATGGATGAAGAGTTAACGGTTGAGGATTTACTGGTGATTTTAATCATGGACTTTCTGCAAAGGATTAAAGAAAAGGGAAATTCAAGCCAAGCCATGAAGGCAATTTTATTGAACTTTGAGGATTACTTTTGATAAGCGGTGATGAAATTGCAGAAGTACCTTATCAGAGTTTCATTCACATTATGGAGAGAATCCTCGGACATTATAGGTCGGTGTGAAAATTTGGGGCATTCCTACACCTCCAAACCCGTATTCAGATGCAGGTTCATGACCATGACCGCAAGCAACGCCCACGATGCTTGCATTAATTCCTACTTGAAAGTTAGAGACGACTCCCTTAAAGTTAGACGCCACCGGTGTGATAATTCTGATGAAAATAGAAAAAGCAACAAGACAAGCACTTAATAAAAAAGATAACACCTAAATTAAGAAATAATGGATCAGGTAATGCTGCTTAATTTCCTGATCCATTTTTTATTTTGAGTGGTCTTAGAATGCTTGGAGGACCTCAAGTAGATTCAATGCTTCCATCTATAAGAATAAATAAGAAAATTAAACATAATGACTGTTGTGTAAGGGAGCATTGTTTTAACATTCAAAATAAGTATCTTGGATCTTTACTAAAAATTCAGGGCTTTCTTTTATGGATAGCCTAAAAACGCTATCAAAAGATTTAATCTATGTATGGATAACTTAACATTAACCTCGTTAGAATATGAAAATTGTAACCACCTATATTTTAATTTGTCTACAGGCTTTTATTATTTATAGAAAGTTCTATTATAAATTAATACAAGGGACATAAGATCCTTTATCTAAATTGCAGAAAATTGATAAATAATCACCTCTGATTGTTTTAAATAATCAGAATTTTATAACTTTTATATTGAAACTCAGAAATTTGCGTGCTATACTTTAAAACATAAATGGTATATACCATTTATGTTTTTTTACTCAATGGTATATACCATTAAGTGGTTTACTTAATCAATTACAAATTATAAGGGGAGAGTGCTAAATGTTAAAGTTTAATCACCAGAACTATTTAAAAGTAACAAATGGAGCAGTTTTATTAAGAGCAGAAATAGAGAAGAAGATGGATGAAGTTTCAAAAAAAGAATTTAAAAATTTATTCCTTATTGGATCCGGTGGTTCTATTGCGATAATGTATCCATTTGAATATATATGGAATTCTACTTCAACTATTCCTGCTTATGCCGAAATTGCTTCTGAGTTTATGTTACAAAGCCATAAACAATTTGATGAAAACTCAGTGGTCATTTTCTCTTCTCTATCAGGCACGACAGAAGAAACTGTTGAAGCAGCACAATATTGTAAGGAAAGAGGAGCAACTACCATTGGTTTAGTAGGAGAAATGGGTACGCGATTGGCCAAAATCGTAGACTATCCAATAGCTAACTATGCGGAAAATGATTATGCTGCAGATTCAATAAACCTTCAAATGTATATGGTTATCTTTAGACTAATGCATAATAATGGCGAATTCGCGAAGTATGAACAATTTGTATCAGAATTAGAAAAAATGCCTGAAAATTTAATTTCAGTAAAAGAACAGGCGGAAGAAAAGGCTAAAGAATTCGCAAATAAATATAAAGATGAAGATTACCATATGTTAATTGGATCAGGAACAGCTTGGGGACGAACCTATGCATATAGTATGTGCGTATTGGAAGAGATGCAATGGATTCGTACAAAATCCGTCCACGCAGCAGAATTCTTCCACGGAACGATTGAGTTGGTTGAAAGAGACACCAGTATCATTTTGTTAAAAGGGGAAGATGCAACTAGACCTTTAGCAGATAGAGTAGAGCGATTTGCTGAGAAATATACAGATAAGCTTACGATTTTTGATACTAAAGATTATGTGCTTGAAGGAATTAGTCCAGAATTCCGCCAATATTTCCCTCCGCTAGTTTTAGGAAGTTTACTACAACGAGTAAGCGTTCACCTAGAAGATAAACGAAATCATTCATTAGATAAGAGAAGGTATTATCGTACTGTAGCTTATTAAAAAGTAGTTAAACTTGAGGAGGATACATGAAGTAAGCGTTCTCCTCAAGTAAGGCTTTTAAGCCACAGGTTGTAGTGATTAAAGTTGATTACTACATGCGTCAATACTTTTCTGGAAATTTGAGATTTTAAGCGTTTGAATAGATGTGTCTGATGAAAGAAAGTTTTTGGAAAAGTATTGATGGTAAAATAATTTTCCTTTTAACATCCATTCATTAGACCTAGATCATAATTAAGTTAGAGATAATGGGCAGTTAACAGAAGGTTCTCCGTGAGAGAGTTGAAAGGATGTTTTAATGTGGCTCGTAAGTATCAAATTACTTATGAACTATCAGGAATTACATTAGGTTGTTTTCTATTTGCTTTTGGAACCAATTGCTTGCTAACTCCTTCAAGTTTATTAGCAGGAGGACTAGGCGGAGTTTGTGCAATTTTTTATCATTTATTTGAATGGCCAATGGGAATCCAATATTTTGCTTATAATATCCCATTACTGTTTTTAGGCTACATTCATGTTGGTAAAAAATTTATAATTTACACTGTATTTTCGGTCATAGTATCTTCTCTTTTTTTAGAATGGATTCCAGTCCGCTTAATATGGACTAAAGATATATTATTGTGTTGTATTTACGGAGCAATTATTTCGGGGAGTGGAGCAGCCATTATTCTTAGATTGGGAGGGTCAGTAGGAGGGCTAGATATACTTTCCCGCGTTATAGCGAAATACACGAATTTTACTATAGGGAAATCTGGATTAATTTTTAGCGCTACTATTGTAACAATCTCCGCTCTAATTTTTGATATTCAGTTAGCTATGTATACAATCCTATCGTTTTTTGTGGGGACTAAAACATATGATGCCATTCTAAATATCGCAGAGAAAAATGTAATAATTATTGTTACAAACGAGGGTGAAGAACTATCTTCATTGTTGACAACAAAGTTAAATAGAGAAGTGAATTCATGGCAGGACATTAGTGTATACAGTGAAAAGAAAAAAACGGTATTGCTCTGTTTGATTATTGAATTGGAGTGGATGGAAGTAACACATGCAGTAAAGAGTATTGATCCAGGAGCGTTTATTTTATCAATACCAACTAAGAAAACGTTTGGAAAGTTTAAGCTGAAGTGGTAGGCTAGATAAATTTCCATTTGGTATATACCATTTTGTTTTTTCTGTGGTATGATAGGCCTATCTTAATAATTTCATGAATTTTCATTATTATCTAACAATATCGATTTCAGGTCATATGAAGTCAAAATGTAGGAAAATCTTTAATATAGGGGGAGCTCTTAATGAAAAGAATTCTAATGGCATGCGTGACTCTCATTTTACTTATTGGGGTAGTGGGATGTGGCAAGAACACATCAACAAGTGGGGAAGCTTCAACAAATGATAAGGAAATTAAAGTAATAACTACAGCTGGAGGATATCCATTTAATGCTACAAATCCAAAAACTAATAAAATTGAAGGTTTTATTATTGAAATCGTTAATGAACTAGGTAAGAGATCAGATGTGGAAATTCAAATATCAACCGGAGAATGGAATTCGCTTATTCCTTCATTGAAATCAGGTAAGGCTGATGTTATTGCCGATGCTATGTATATTACTGACGTAAGAAAAAAACAAATTAACTTTACAGATCCTGTTTTTGGTTTTGGGGAAGGCCTTATTGTACCAGAAGGTGACACAAAAACTAAATCACTTAAAGACTTAAAAGGAAAAGTAATTGGTGTTCAAATGGGCACCTCATTCAAAGACATGCTACAAAAAGAAAATAAATCATTAAATATAGAAGTAAAGACTTACCAAACGCTATCTGATCTGCTAAAAGATATTCAAACAAATCGTATAGATGCAGCGTTGGCAGATGCCCCTACCTTTAGTTATTTTAAAGCTAAGAATCCTGATATGAAGTATCGAATTGTTGAGGGATATGTTCCTTCTCTCACTGGGGAAGTTGGAATAGGTGTATCAAAAGATCACCCTGAACTATTAAACAAATTCAATAAAGCAATTCAAGAAATGAAAGAAGATGGCACCCTTAAAGATATTTATAAAAAATGGGGTGTAGATTGGGACTTTAATTAATGAAGAGGGAGGGGACTGTAAATGAACGATTTTTTCTCAAATGCTAAAGATTTTGCACCCAGATTTCTAGAAGGTACCATTATTACTATTGAATTAACCGTAATATCTTTGATTCTCTCTCTTATTATTGGTTTAGTAGTTGCTCTTGGTAAAATAACACCTAATAAATTTATAAATAAAGTATGTGGTATTTATATCAGCATAGTAAGAGGAACGCCCCTCTTAGTACAAATGATGTATGTTTACTTTGTTTTCCCGGATTTGGGGCTTTCATTAAGTGCTTTCCAAGCGGCTATTGTTGCGCTTTCTATTAATGAAAGTGCTTACTTAGCTGAAACATTTCGAGCAGGTATTAAATCAATCCCTAAGGGGCAAATGGAAGCAGCAAAGGCAATTGGAATGAATTACTCTCTTTCGATGCGTAGGATTGTCCTCCCTCAAGCAATTCGAAATGTGATTCCTGCCATCGGAAATTCAGCTATTGTATTGATTAAAAACTCTTCATTAGCAGCAGTTATTACGGTGACAGAGTTAATGCATGAAGGAAATTTATTAGCCTCATCAACATATCAAAACATACAGATATTCACGATGATTGCGATCATTTATTGGATTTTACATTATCCACTGGCCATTCTTGTAGATTATCTAGAAAAGAGAGGTAATAAAAATAATGTTACAATTAGCCAATCTTAAAAAATCCTTTAATGAAAAGAAGGTTATTAATGGGATTGACCTATCAGTGCGAAAGGGTGAAGTAGTCGTTATCGTTGGACCAAGTGGTAGTGGAAAGAGTACGCTTTTGAGAATGATGAATGCTCTGGAGTATCCTACCGAAGGAGATATTAAGCTAGAAGGTGAGTCCATTCTCTATAAAGACATAAATGGAAAGCATATTTCACGAAATGAAAAGGAATTAAGTAAATCTCGAGCTGAAATTGGAATGGTATTTCAAGGTTTTCATTTATTTGCACACAAAACTGTACTTGAGAACATTATTGAAGGACCTATTCACGTAAGAAAAGTCAAAAAAGAGAAAGCAATTCAGGAAGCAGAATATCTATTAAAGAAAGTCGGCTTGCTAGATAAACGCGACCAGTTTCCACATTCTCTTTCCGGTGGGCAGCAACAACGAATTGCCATTGCAAGAGCGTTGGCTATGAAGCCTAAAATGTTGCTTTTTGATGAACCAACTTCCGCTCTAGATCCTGAATTAGTTGGTGAAGTTCTTATAGTAATGAAGGAATTAGCATTGGAGGGCATGACAATGGCCGTAGTCACACATGAAATGGGCTTTGCTCGTGAAGTAGGTGACCGTGTCATATTTATTGATCAGGGAGTAATTGTTCAAGATGCGCCACCAGAAAGGTTCTTTCATTCTACGAATGGAAATGAACGTATCAGAAAATTTTTGAGTACTTTATCAAGAAATGCCGTTTAATACTGAAAAGAAATTTGAAGATAAAAAGGGTCTTCTAGATTATTGAGTTAGGAAAAGTAAGATAACTTTCAATTAAATAATAGATTCTTCACTTTCATTGGAATTACTTACTTTTTAGATGAAATGTAGATGTTGAGGTGAAGGGAAATGAAGATAGTAGGGGTAGGGGACAATGTCGTTGATTATTATCAAGACCGTGGTGAAATTTATCCAGGCGGAAACGCTCTAAATATAGCTGTTTTATGTAAAAGGTATGGAGTGGAACAAAGCTCATATATTGGAGTTATCGGAAACGATATAGCGGCTGAGCATATTGTAAATAGCTTGAAAGCTGAAGGTGTTGATATCTCCAGGATTAGAAAAGCATATGGACCAAATGGGGAATCGGTTATCTCTCTTAACGAAAATAACGACCGCATCTTTGTCGGATCAAATAATGGAGGGGTACAAGGCCTAATAAAATTAAATTTTGATGAAAACGATCTTAACTATATTTCAACTCATGATCTTATGCATACAAGCTTGTATAGCCATATAGAACAAGATTTACCTATGCTGTCGAAAAAAATATCTATTTCTTTTGATTTTTCTTCACGACATGAAGAAGCATATCTTAAAGAGGTTTGCCCGTATCTTGATTATGGTTTTTTTTCAGGAAGTGAACTAAACGACTCACAGTGTATTGAATTAATGCATTATGCAAAAAAATTAGGAACTAAAATCATTGGAATTACAAGAGGAGAAAAAGGTGCTCTATTTTTAGTGGATGACCAAGTGTATAAACAGCCTATTGTGGAAGCTAAAGTGATTGACACCCTGGGAGCAGGTGATTCCTTCATTTCCATGTTTTTGGTCCATTATCATCAACATCATAATGTAACTGAGGCATTGAACCAGGCAGCAATAGCAGCCGCAAAAAACTGTGAAAGTTATGGTGCATTTGGATATGGATTAAGTAAAAAAACTAACCTTTCCAAAGACTTGGTATAATCTTTTAATGTGCATTTAAACTATAAGGGGCGGGAACTTTTATTATTTGAGTCCGCCTCTTATTGTATTTTATACGTACAATCAATAGATTGTTTACACAAATCTAACGTTCCAAACAGAGTTATATTATTCATTTTGAAGGGTTATTGATTGGAATTATTGAATCTATATTTTAAAAAGTTAATAAAATTATGAAAACAGTATAGCTATATAACAAGAAAATATGATTTTATATCTTATTAAAAGGTATTCTTTAAGTTGTTATGAGTTCTTGAGATATACTTCTTAATAGCTTTATGTTTAGGTTGTAAATCACTACTTATGTATATGTATTAGTAACATGGATAAATCGAAAAATATTAAGGATGATGTAGAATATGGAAAAGGGAATTGATGGAATTCCTTATTATCAAAAACTAAAAACAATGTTTATAGAGGAAATTAATAGTGGGAATCTTAAGTATGGTGACAAGATCCCTTCAGAGCGAGAGTTAGCTGAAAAGTTTAAAATAAGTAGAATGACAGCGAGACACGCGCTTTCTACCTTGGAAAGAGAAGGGTTTGTAGAACGAAGAGTAGGGGTAGGTACGTTCATTTCGAATCGTAAAATTCAATGGAACTTTATTACTGTAAATAGTTTTACAAAAGGGATGGAAGATAAAGGTTTAAAGCCCTCTACCGAGACAATATTTGCAAAAATAGAGACAGCAGATGAATTTCTGGCGAGTAAATTAAATATCTCTACGGGGGAAGAGATTTTTTCTTTAAAAAGATTAAGAATTGTTGATAATATCCCTGTTGCTATAGAATTAAGTCAAATACCATACAAATTTTGCTCACAAATAGAAGAGTATATATCTACCAAGGTTTCCTTGTACAAGGTATTAGATGAATTTTACGGATTAAAATTAACAAAGCAAAAACAGTATATGCGAATATCTTTGTCGGATCCGATTGAAAGTAAATTACTCAAAATAGGAAATGAAAACCCTTGCCTTTCAATTGAAGGCACCACTTATGATTCTTTCGAAAGACCTATCGAATATTATCAAATATTAGCAAGAGGAGATCTTGTTGAATTCTACTCAGAACCTACTAATCCTCAATGAAAATAAGCTCTAATTTTTTTCATTTATAAATTATCTATGCACTTATTCCGTAATTAACCAAAACCACCACAACTTCCATATAAGTTATGGTGGTTTTGGTGAGAACAAGCATATCGCATCCTCGTCTTTAGCTAATGTCACAAGTATATTGGTAACTGAAAAAAGTGAGGCTGTCATAGTTGAAAAGCCTGCGATGATGACTGCACCATTAAAAACATTGGGGAATATGCCTAGTTATACTACGATCATGGATTTACTTTATAAGCGAGTATTTGTGAGAAAATCGAATTAAACTGAGGGAGTTCCACAAGCACAGTGTATTCGAACTGTGCAACATTAAAATTTATGGTGCCTTCCATTATTTGGTTTATAATGATGGTAAGGAGTTGTTGTTTAATTGAATGTTAAAAATATAAGTACATCCATTTCTGAAGATATTATTATTACTAATTTGACAGGTTTCATAACCCTTGCTGATGTAAACACCTGGTTTAATTCATTTGAGAAAACGTGCTATTCATTTATTAGACAAGGAAAAAAGTATAAGTTGTTAGTTAATCGTAAAGGTTATACTCCAGAACATTTTTCTGTACAAAAATTGTGGAAAGACAAATTGTTCTCTAATAATATATTAGAGAACACCATTGCAGTCGCTTTTTTATTAGAAGAAGGGGATATTCTAATTCACCTTGAACAGTCTAATACCAAAGACAATGCAATGTTCTCAAGTAACTATGACCAATTAATTGACTGGCTTACTAAATATAAATAATGGATTTCTACTCCTAAGTTGCTGAAAGGTAACTTTTTTTATTGCACAGTTTGTGTCAACCCTACAATAATCCTTAATCAACTACCATGAAAATAAGTTTCTTTAAAAATGAAAAATGACAATACTTAAGAAGACCCTGCTCAATCGTTTAAAAAAAAGAGGAGAGCGTTAATAAATTAGCTTATAGATTAGGGTTGACTGGATTAAGGTCAGTATCAGTATTGACACTTCCTAACCATTTTCATTCTTTGTGGTGAATCGCCGATTTTTGCGATTCATGGATGGCTAACGGGGCAGCATTCCTGTAATAACTGAAAATGAAGTTTGAACGAAAAAAGACCTCTTGATAAAATGAATGTGTCCAGAGCTGGCCAGCTAAAAAGGACAAATACATCTATTTGGAGGCCTCACAATGAATTATAACCAAAATCATAAAATCTCTCAAATTACTTCTGAAACCTTAATTGTCGGAGTAGATATAGCCAAGCACAAGATTTTAGAGGTTTGGAACTAGGTAAAACGTGTTTCTTTGAAAATACGAAAGCAGGATTTCATTCGTTTCTAGATTGGATTACCCAACTTGTTAAAGGGTGTAAGTTAAATCAAGTGATTGTAGGCATGGAGCCAACCGGTCACTACTGGTTAAATCTAGCTCATCTTCTAAAAGAGAATAATATTAAATTCGTATCAGTCAATCCAATACATGTTAAACGAAGTAAAGATAATTCTCCTACTAAAAATGATGTGAAAAATGCTAAAGTCATTGCCCAATTGGTCAAAGACGGAAGATAAGCCGAACCAACGATACCACAAGGAGGTAATATAGGTATGGAGTATTCCAAGTATTTCCTCTGTTAGTTCATAAGATTTTAACTAACTGGTTCATTACTTCTGTGCAAATATTATAATTTGTAAAATACGAACGATTTATTTTGCGCATATAAGCTCTTAAAGGTTTTTAAGTATAATGTTAAAGAGAAATGATGATATTGATGTAGCATGTGTTCTGAAATTGAATGTTTGTTTTTAGGGCTTTAATCCACCTGATTTTTTCAAATCAAAATGAATTTTGTAGGTAATTACGAAAATTAAATAAGATTATATATAAAATATAAATGTTTTTCAAGTGTTGTGAAATTTTTAAAAATCCTATATACTAAAAAAAACTATTTTTCTATATGTAACTGGCGCAACATGGAGTACCATGGGGGAGCATATAGAGTATAAGCCGCGCGCCTGGGCAAACACTTGATTTATAAATAGATCAAGTGTTTTTTATTTTCCTAGGAAGAGGTGTAGGTAGAGATGAGTAATATGCATAGAAAGATGGGGACTTTTGCTTTAACTCTGACAGGTATTGGTTCTATTATCGGCTCAGGTTGGTTGTTCGGAGCGTGGAAAGCTGCCCAGATTGCTGGGCCAGCAGCTATTTTTTCTTGGATTATCGGTATGGTTGTAATTTTATTTATTGCATTATCTTACGCAGAGCTTGGGGCAATGTTTCCTGAAGCTGGAGGAATGGTTAAGTATCCTCAATATTCGCATGGCTCTTTTATTGGATTTTTAGCTGCGTGGGCGAACTGGATTTCTATCGCTTCGACTATTACCGTTGAGGCCATTGCTTCGGTACAATATATGAGTACGTGGCCTTGGGAATGGGCCAGATGGTCTCATTCTTTAGTTGATAACAATATCTTAACGACCAAAGGATTATTCATAGCTTCTTTATTATTATTGCTCTATTTCTTCATCAACTATTGGACAGTTAACCTTTTCGCTAAGGCAAATTCATTTATCACTATTTTTAAATTAATTGTTCCAGGTGTAATGGCAGGATCGTTATTTTTTGCTGGATTCCATGGTGAAAACTTTACAAGTTCTCAAGGAATCGCACCATATGGTTGGGCAAGCGTTTTAACAGCAGTAGCTACTTCTGGTATAGTGTTTGCGTTTAACGGATTTCAAAGTCCCGTTAATATGGCAGGCGAAGCGAAGTCGCCGAATAAGTCTATACCAATTGCTGTTATTGGGTCTATTCTAATTGCAGGATTTATATACGTTATTTTACAAGTTGTTTTTATTGGTGCAGTCGATCCGTCTATGATCGTAAACGGATGGAGTCATCTGAATTTTAATTCACCTTTTGCAGATTTGGCAATTGCTCTTAGCCTTAACTGGTTAGCGATTGTATTGTATGTAGATGCGTTTGTATCACCGTCTGGTTCAGGTACCACTTATACAGCTACAACTTCACGAATGCTTTATGGAATGCAGAAAAATGGGTACTTACCGAATATCTTTGGTACATTACATCCACTTTATGGTGTTCCCCGTCCAGCGATGTTATTAAACTTAGGTGTATGTTTTATCTTTTTATTTTTATTCCGCGGATGGGGCGTACTTGCTGAAGTGATTTCAGTTGCTACACTTATTTCGTATATCATGGGGCCGGTTGCATTGGCAACTTTAAGACGTACTGCTTCTCATTTTAACCGTCCTTTTCACTTAAAAGGTGCTTCCATTATTGCACCTTGTGGATTTGTTTTAGCATCGCTTACTTTATACTGGGCGCGTTGGCCATTAACAGGAGAAGTCGTTTTCATCATTGCCATTGGACTACCTATTTACTTTTATTATCAAGCTAAAAATAAATGGAATGGATTCAAAAAACAATTTTTATCAGGTGTTTGGCTGCTACTTTACTTAGGTTGTATGATTTTGATTTCTTATATTGGAAGTGAGAAGTTCGGCGGAAAAAATATTCTTACATTTGGCTGGGATATGGTGGTCATCGCATGTCTGGCACTCTGCTTCTATTGGTGGGGAGTTAAGAGCGGGATTAAAACAGAATACATGGCTGAGGCTGAAAAAATCAACAAAGAATTTATCAATAAATAACTCTTAGTGTGGACACAGCTATATGAGTAAAAAGAAAACATGGTTACTTTATGACCATGTTTTTTTATTTTATTAAAAAGTGTTCGGAAATTGGAACTAATGAAAAATTAAACTTTTACCACACGTTTATATCCAATCCCGCTGAATAATGGATTGGCAGGAAGTACAAACATTTCATCTCCCAAGTCTAGTTTTAGTTCATTAAAAGAAAAAAGGAGAGTACATACATGACTAATATGTACTCTCCTTTATTTATTAAGGTCTTTTATAATTAGGTCTAGATAACTTTAGTTCAGTAATGAAATCATTGTCCTCGAAGGGTTGCTCTTTTTTTGTGCAAGAGCATTGGAGAAATAAACAAAGTTACCACCTCAAAATAATTGTAACACTTATAAAACAACATTTTCTGAGGTAGATATTAAAATCAAATGGAAAATTATTGATAAATCCATTTTTTCATACATAAAGCCCACCTGTCTTAAGTATCAAAAATCAAAATAGGGAGAGTGCTCATTCATTTTTTGAAAATGTTCATATGATAGGAATCAGGGATAATTGTCCAAAAGAATGCGACCTTGAAAAGTAACTTAAAGTATAGCAAAAAAAGGAGTGATATTTCTATGTCTTATCACGATGATTGTTGTAAGAAGAAAAAACGCTGCGATTATGACCATCACGCTGATTGTTGTAAGAAGGAAAAACGCTGCGATTATGACCATCACGCTGATTGTTGTAAGAAGGAAAAACGCTGCGATTATGATCATCACGCTGATTGTTGTAAGAAAAAAAAACGCTGCGATTATGACCATCACACTGATTGTTATAAGAAGGGAAAACGCTGCGATTATGACCATCACGATGATTGTTGTAAGAACGGAAAACGCTGCGAAAATGACCATCACGCTGATTGTTGTAAGAACGGAAAACGCTGCGATTATGACCATCACGCTGATTGTTGTAAGAAGAACAAATGCTGCGATTATGGCCATCACGCTGATTGTTGTAAGAAGGAAAAACGCTGCGAAAATGACCATCACGCTGATTGTTGTAAGAAGGAAAAACGCTGCGAAAATGACCATCACGCTGATTGTTGTAAGAAGAAAAAACGCTGCGATTATGACCATCACGCTGATTGTTGTAAGAAGGAAAAATGCTGCGATTATGACCATCATGCTGATTGTTGTAAGAGGGAAAATATTCAATTCCAACTTCAACAACAGCAACTTCAGGACCGGACTCAAAATGATACCGATATTATTTCAAACGTAGGTAATCCAGTTGTGAATGTAAATGTATCCAATGATACTTCACCAAATGGCGTCTCTATTCCACAAACTAATTCAGCTTTTAGTGCAGCTACCCAAGGTTCAACTGTTCTTCAACCACTAGCTGGAACACTTCCTTTAGCTAAGGTGTTTTTTCCAAATGAACTACTTGACTTAGGAAATGAATATGACCCATCTACTTCAACCTTCATCGCAAAAAATTCAGGTGTATATCTTTTTATCACATCTCTTAATTTTTTCCCTGATCATATCGGGGTTCCTTATCAGGTTCGAGTTCAAATTCAAGTTAATGGTTCATCAGTCGGTACTGATGATGAATTTACTAGAGGCGATTCTGGTGATTTCACTCTAGTTATATCACTTAGTGCCAAAGTGAATTTAAATGCCGGAGATACCGTAGAAGTTTTTGCTTCAAGTACAACTCCGGGTGTCCTTTTGCCAGGGAAAGCAACTCGCTTTGAAGGAGCTAGATTCCCGTCTCCTACAGCATAAATAAAAAAAGGCTTAAATAAAATTTGAGTAATGTTACAGATTAACCGGGAAAAGTTGGTTATAGCAGTGAGTGCGGTAGAGGTAACTACATTCACTCCATCTACCATTCCGGTTTTTTTGCATCTAGATTTTGGGTTTATGCCAATTAAAGAACATAAATAAAAAAATCCTGTTCAGCTAACAGGTACGTTAGTTCATTAAAAGATAAAAGGAGAGTACATACTATACATGGTTAGTATTTGCTCTCCTATATTTAAGAAGAAAAAAACGATACCAATTAATCAATATACACCTATTGATGACATCAATAATGGATTGGTTCGAAATTACTCAAGCGAGCCTCAAGAAATAGAGTCAAGATAAGAAATACGTTATGAAGAAGTTGATAAAAAGAGTGATTGAAATAAAGCACTATTCCACTAACGGGTGCGTTAGCTGAAGATCAGAACTGTCTCTAAGGCAGCTTTTTATTATGGAACTATCGGGACTGGTTAGTTTACTAAGGCATAACTATTGAGCTTAGCTAAAGAATAAGGAGTAAACAGAGTTATGAGGTGAATCTTGATGATTTAGTTTTTTTTTATTTGCCTTTGCTCCTATGCAAGCAGTTAAAGCAGAATCGGTTTCAAAAGTGGAAGGATGGTATGGAACAACAGAGGATATTTTTGGAGATATTGTGTTTCCAACTCTAGATAAGAAAATTGAAAAAGAGTATGGACGTAATTTAGGTTGGCAATGGCAAAGAATTGTTGGCATAAGTTACAATGAAAATCATTCTTACGATGTCGATATAAAAATTCAAGTTTCTTCCGAACGTAATGAACCATTGGATTATGTAGACGACCAAGTTAAATTAAGAATATCTCCATCCTGTGACAGTGAAAAGCTTAATCAACTGAAATGTAATCATGGTTTTAAGATAGAAATATTAGATCACAAACATTTGTCACAATAAGAACTTTTAGCAGCTATTAAAGGCCGCTTTTTCTTCTTTAGCTTATGTGTGCGTTAGGGGGATCCAGGGGCTGCCATTTGGTGGCCCTTTTGGCTTAATGAACTAAAGCGGCAGGATTGACACAACTCAGTTGTGAAGCAGGGGAAGTTGAGAACAATCTTACTCGTTTAGATAACGTGGTTGATGAATATGGTCATTCTCACGACCTCATTGTGTTTCCTGAGACATTTATCACGGGATTTCTTTCACCGGAGGATTGCCATACATTAGCCGAGCCGTTAAATGGACCAATTGTTAAACATTTAGAATGTCAAGCGAGGAAATCTAATACCTCAATTGTTGTTGGTTTATACGAAAAGGAGGGAGAAAACCTTTATAACACAACTGTTCTGGTTGGACCGACAGGATTATTGATTTCTTATCGTAAAACCCATTTATGGGCAGGCGAATCTTCAGCCGTTAAAGCCGGAAATTATTATCGGAACTGCAGCTGGCAAGGAACAAAAATCGGACTGCTCATTTGCTACGATATAGAATTTCCAGAAACAGCACGTGCAGTTGCCAGTATGGGAACAGAGCTATTGGTGCTGACAGATGGAAATTGGGATGGTCCGGTACACCGCCTTGCCAATAAAGCCAGAGCACAAGAGAATCAAATGTTTGTCGCTATGGCAAATCGAGTTGGACAGCTAGAAGAAACTGCGTTTTGTGGAGAGAGCGTTATTGTTGATCCATATGGAAGGGTAATTGCTGAAGCGGGACGTGAAGAAGAAGTTTTATCAGCAACGATAGACTTGTCGCTTGTTCATGAGAGCAGACAACATTATCACTATTTGAAAGAGCGCAGGGGGCTATTTAATATTCCTTCAAAGGAAATTGGAAGGGAATTCGGGAAATTAAATTCTAATAATTCGAATCGTCAGTCTTAGAATTATATATATCAACGGAAAAATGTCGTAATAAGCATTAATGGCATCTTAAACAATCGCGAGATTTGCGTGTATACCAAATACAAATTATCGATGACGCCATTACGGCACGTAGCTTATTTTGAACCTTATTCAACCAGAATACGCGGTGAGACATCTTCGTCTCTAACGATTAATTATGCAATCTTAAATAATTGATGTAAGATTGCATAAAACTATTAATCTGTTAAAAAATCTGTATATTGTAATTATTGGGAATATACCAATAATTAAATCGCGAAATAATCAATCTCCGCTTGGTATGGTATTTGCATATAAGTTAATTAATCACGAATAAGGGTGGAGTGATACATGGAGAATGCAAAATTAAGACGTTCGTTAACAGTATTTCCTTTAGTGCTATTTGGATTGGCTTATATGGCACCTACAACCGTTTTTTCTACTTATGGGGTGGTTGCGGAAATAACGAAAGGGATGGTGCCAGCTGCTTATATTATAGCTTTAGTTGGTATGTTGTTTACAGCCTATAGTTATGGTCAAATGGTTAAGGCCTACCCTGTTGCTGGTTCTGCATATACATTTACTCAAAAGGCTTTTAATCCTCACCTTGGATTCTTAGTAGGCTGGGTTATCCTATTGGACTATTTATTTTTGCCAATGATCAATGGATTGCTAATCGCCATTTACTTAAACGCATATTTTCCATCCGTTCCTTTTTCCGTCTGGTTAATCGCCTTTGTCATTTTAATCACCATTGTAAATATAATTGGAGTGAAAATAGCAACAAAAATAAATCTTTTATTAGTTGCCTGTCAATTCCTAATAATAGTTATATTTACATTCCTCTCAATTAAAGGGTTACTTAACGGAATGGGTTCAGGAACATTATTCATGAGTTCTCCATTTGTGAATGGAGATATACCACTATCTTTAGTATTAGCGGGATCATCCATTTTATGTTTATCTTTTTTAGGATTTGATGCTGTTACTACATTTTCAGAGGAAACCATTAATCCGAAAAAGATAATACCAAAGGCAATTTTCCTAGTCGCATTAATAGGGGGAGGTCTGTTTGTTACCATCTCATACATCAGTCACCTTGTATACCCAAATTTCCAAGCCTTTAAAGATCCAGATTCCGCTTCCTTGGAAATTGCTATGTACATCGGGGGGAATTTATTTCAATCTATTTTTCTAGCAGGTTATATTACCGGGGGGATGGCGTCTGGTTTATCAGCTCATGCAAGTGTTTCCCGACTTTTGTATGCGATGGGGAGAGATGGAGTTCTTCCAAAGAGAATTTTTGGTCATATTCATCCAAAATTTCAAACCCCAACACACAACATCATCTTAGTGGGCATTTTTGCTTTATCTGCGTTATTTATTGATTTAGTGACAGCATCATCCTTTATTAACTTTGGGGCGCTCGTTGCATTTACATTTGTTAATCTTTCAGTTATTTCCCATTATTTTATTAAAGAAAAACAGCGAAACGGAATTAACACAATAAAGTACCTAATATTGCCGCTGATTGGTACTGGTTTCACAATTTGGTTATGGACCAGTCTTGATTCAAAGGCACTTTTACTCGGACTGGGATGGTTTGGAATTGGTTTCATCATGCTCCTTTCTAATACGAAAATGTTTAGTAAACGGCCAACAGAGTTTTCTATTGATAGTGCGAATGAAAAAGAAATTCAAGCATAAAAGCTATATTCATTAAGGAGGATAAAAATGGTAAAGGCAGACATCATTCTTTCTGGTCAACATGTTTTCACTGGGTTACAAGAGGAGCCAATAGAAGCAGATATCGCTATTAAAGATAATAAAATTATTAAAATCGGTTCTAAAGAAGATATAAGGTCATTCCTTGGAAATCAAACGAAAGTGTATGACATGGAAGACGGACTAATTATTCCGGGATTTCATGATTTTCATATGCACATTATGATGGGAAGCATTTTACAGAAGGACAGTACTAAATTATTTGATGCAGCTTCAGAAGAAGATGCAGCCAAAATAGTAGGTGAATTTGCAGAAACGAGACCAAATGATGAGTGGATATTTGGCGTCGGTTGGGATCATACCAATTGGAAGAACAAACTGCTGCCACATAGAACAACACTAGATAAATATATTAGTGATCGCCCTGTTTTATTATTCAATGCAGAAGTGCATTACGCATGGATCAATAGTAAAGCAATGGAAATGATTCAATTAACGAAGGATACCCCAGATCCGGAATATGGAGAAATTGGAAAAGATGAAAATGGGGAACTGACAGGCCTTCTATTTGAACAGGCAATTGGTTATGCATCGGAACATGCATACAAATTACCGAAAGATAAACGTGTAAGCCTATTCCAAGGTTTTCTTAATGAAACAAAAAGATTGGGAATCACATCCGTTAATGATTTATATGGAGCTAAAATTGCTCCAAATCCATTAGACGATCTTGAAATTTTCAAGGAATTTGAGAGAGAAGGGTTACTTACAACCAGAATTCACTTTTCGCCGGAGTTAAAAATGGATTTAGCTGTCGCAAAGGAATTACAAACAAATTATCAGTCAGACAAGCTCACCTTTTCTGGATTAAAACAATTTATAGATGGTGTTGTGACAAGTCATACTGCTTTTTTATTGGATCCTTACAAAGACCGTCCAGATACCAAAGGCGGAACAACTTATCCAGCTGAAACAATTAAACAATTAGTAAAAAAGGCAGATAAGGAAAATTTTCAAATTCGTTTCCATGCTATTGGTAACGGTGCAGTCCGCTTAGCATTGGATGCATTTGAAGAAGCGAGAAACGTAAATGGAGAAAGAGATGCTAGACATGTCATTGAACATGTGGAGGTATTGCATCCGGATGATGTTCATCGTTTTAAGGAATTGGATGTAATCGCTTCCTTTCAACCTAAACACATTGAATTAATGGAAAGTGAGGCGTATACAGCCAGAATCAGTGAAAAACAACAACCTCTCTATTATCCTATCAAAACACTAGTGGATACTGGTGCTAAAATTGCCTTTGGTACAGATTTTCCTGTAGTGCCCTTAAATCCTATGATGGGTATTTATCAGGCAATCACGAGAAAAGATTTAACCGGGAAGGCGTGGCAAGAGTCGGAAGGAGTAACATTGGCACAAGCGTTAAAATATTACACGGCCATACCGGCATTCGGGTCTTTTAGAGAAAAGGAATTAGGCACATTGGAAGCAGGGAAGATAGCGGATATCGCAGTATTAAATAAAAATTTATTTAGCATATCAACAGAGGAAATTCTTGAAACAGAAGTGAAGATGACAATCATGGATGGAAAGGTCGTATATGAAAACCCGGTCGTCCAAACTGTATAAGATTAAAAAATAATAAAAGTGAGGTAGTGAGAAGATGTCAAAAGTAAAAGTTGGCCTTATTCAAATACATTGTGGAGAATTCATTGAGCGAAATATTCAAAAAACGATAGAGAAAATAAAAGAAACAGTAAATAAAGGGGCACAAATCGTTTGCCTACAGGAATTATTTTCTTCGCAATATTTTCCGCAAACGGTCAGTGTGAAAAATTATGATTTAGCGGAAGATGTAGATAGCGGTACACTAGCCGAAATGGGTGAATTGGCAAAGGAATTAGCAATTGTCTTGATTGTACCTTTTTACGAAAGAGCAGGTTCTGGTATTTATTTTAATAGTGCAGCTGTATTTGATGCTGATGGAGAATGTTTAGGGATTACAAGAAAAAATCATATTCCGGATGGTCCCCAGTATCATGAAAAATATTATTTCGTTCCAGGCAATACTGGGTATCCTGTCTATGAAACGGCTTATGGAAAAATAGGAGTCGGGATTTGTTGGGACGAGTGGTTTCCAGAAGTTGCCCGAATTTTAAGCTTACAAGGTGCAGAGATATTATTCTATCCTTCCGCTATTGGTTCAGAGCCAGATCATCCCGAGATATCGACAAGATCATCCTGGGAAAAGGCAATTTCCGCTCATGGCATTTCGAATGGTGTATTTGTTGCTGCGACAAATCGAGTGGGCCAGGAAAAGGACATGAATTTTTACGGCGGTTCATTCATTAGCGATACATTCGGGAATATTCTAGCTTCACTTGATGAAGAAGAGGGAATTATTGTGCAAGAAATTGATTTAAAAGAAATAGAAGAGACTAGAAAAATTCTGCAATTCTTTAGAGACCGTCGTGTCGATACATACGGCCCTATATTACAAAAAGAAATACTCCCAACCCCATCCCCTTCAAAAAAGGGAACAAACAAAGCACTGTTTAGTTAATCATCAAAGAAATGGCAGGTATGATTACTGCTCAGACTGTTTTGGACGCGCTAAATTTTTGGTGGAGTTATTAGTGGTACAACTGAAAACACAGGTGTAACTGGTTTGCTTGCAGCAGTTACAAATAATTACTGACTGCATTGCTAAGATAATCTATAGTCCAAAAGAAAAAAACCAATTTTCCTTTATGGAGAATTGGTTTTTTACGCTATTCAAATGGTCGTTAATGTAACAGGCATTCTATTTCTTGCTTTATAGAAATAACGGGTGAATTAGCTTTTGATCGGAGCTGTCGCTAAGGCGGTTTTTTCTTTATAGGACGGTTAGCGAAGAACAATATGGGAAATACTAAGAGAATGAAAATATTACCGAATTTTCAGAAAAATACATTGATGGGAAATTACAGTTGTTATATATTATTAATAAGTTAAATTTATTGTTATATAACAGAAGGAGGAGTCAAGATGATGAACATTCAGGATAAAGCCTATGAAAGTTATTTAAAGATTTGTGAAAGGTATGAAATCGAGTCGATAAACTTCGACCGCTTCATCAAAAATTTAACTAAAGACCAGTTGGATGAATACAGTAAATTAGCCGTTTAAATGAAAGGACGTGATTGCACAAGATGGACCTCCCGGTTGATGTAGATGTAGAAGCCAGTTAGAAACCCCACCAGTTGCTATTGGGAACAGGTGGGGTTTTGTTATGTGTTTTAAAATCCAGACTGTAATCGATCAAACAAGAAACTGCCGGAGAAGGTCTTCTCCAGCAGTTTCTTTAACTTCCCCGATATATTTGATAGCCCCATGGGGAAACGAGCAGGGGCACATGGTAATGAGAGGATGGGGAAGATAATCCGAAACGGACGGGGACCTGGTCCAAAAAGGGAGGTTCAGGAAGCTCGATGGACTTATTCCGGAAGTAATCCCCGATATGAAAAACGATTTCGTAGTTTCCCATTTTAGTGTTTTCTGCGTTCAGCAGCGGGGCATCGAGCCTCCCGTCTGTATTTGTGACAGCTGACTTGAGCAACTGCCAGTCAGATGTGGATGATTCGGAAAAGTATAATTCAATCGTCACGTTTTCGGCCGGATGGCCATGCATTAAATCCAATATATGTGTTGTTATACCAGGCATAAATACTCCTTAACCGATGTTTTCTTCAGCAGCAGCCAGGATTTTGTTATTATCGAGATTTTCTTTATTAATGGTGAAGACCTGAAAACCGTATGGTGGGCGCGGCTCTGTATATACTTTTCCATTGGATTCCGGGATTTCGGAAACGACTGTATCCCATGTGTGGTTTTGGGATTCGAATGTAACTTCAAGAAGCTGAGGGAATCTTGTTAAAATACGGCAGCCGATTTCATAAATCAGATTTTGGATGGAAGGAGTCTCCATTTCGTGGAAAACGGATGTAGCAATATCGATTACCTGTTCAGCAGCTACGTATTTAGAAGGATCCACGCCGAATGCATCCTTTTGATCCTCATAGACCCAATGGAGATTCAAATAGATGAAAAGCGGACGATTTCCATCTTCGGGAAGCGTCGTATATTCATCACGGACAAAACCGACAAAAGAGTTCCCGCTTACTTTGATTAATTGGAGGTCGAGGATGGAGCTGCTTTGCTGGACGATTTCGCTGCCATTTTCCCCGCGGATGATTTCGACGGCAGCCTTGGCCCGTTCGTTGCGGGACTTTTTGAATACCAGGTCACTCTGTTTCAAAACGGGGTCCGTTGCTTCAGTCACAGCTTCGAAAGGGATATCTTCGGCAATCAATTTAACAGTATCGATTTGTGGATATTTATTCAGGAAGGCTTCTGACACATATGAAGCAAAGCCTTCTAAAGTTGCCCCTTTGAATGTCGCTAAATGCCTTTGGATGAAGTTTTTCATCGAATCTGTCGCGATGACCATGGAATTGTCCCCTTCCGTGAAGGAGGGAAGAAAAGAGGAGCCGCCAACGGAAACTTTTACATTGGTGCCAAAAATGATATGATCTCTGCCTGAAAAAGTGGATTCTGGTATTTGTTTGATTCCGGTTAAGGGATTTGAATAGGTCCTATAGGCAAAAACATTCCCTTTTCCATAGCTAAGTGTTTGTGCGGCTGATTTATTTTTCATTGAATTCTCTCCTTCAATTTTGATTTTATCCTGTAAACGAAATAGGGCAATTTGATGAATTTCAGATAGAGCCTTATCGAACTCGGCTGTTTCAGAATGGTGAATCCTAGTTTTCATCGATTGATATATGTCATTTTTATCTTTGCCGCGTACAGCGAGGATAAATGGAAAGCCGAATTTATTCAGATAGTGCTGGTTCAATGATATGAAATTTTCGTATTCATCGGCAGTAAGGTCCTTTAAACCGGCGCCATGCTGTTCCTTAATCGAATCTTCACTCATTTCAACTTTGTCCCCAAGGTTCGGATGCTTCCTGATTAACGTTAACTTTTCTTCCTTTGATGAATTGCTTACAATCTCCACCATGCATTGATGCAGGTTGATTATGGATGAAAAGGGCCTATTGGCTGCCGACTTTTCTGCAATCCAAGGTGAATGTTCGAAAGTATCACCAAGGAACTTCGTGAACTCCTTATCGCTTAGTGCATTTAGTGACTTAAGAGTAATCATTTTCATGCTCCTTTTTATATACTTTTTGCCATGAACTGATCTGCATCAGGGATGGTACTATCGGCTGCCTTTTTCCTTCGCGGAGTCAAGATTACATTCAGGATGATGGCTGTCAGGCTTCCCGTGATGATTCCATCACCGACAACGATACGGATTGCTTCCGGCAGGCTTGAGAATAACTCGGGAACGACGGTGGCGCCAAGTCCGAGCGAGACTGAACAAGCTATGACCAATAAATTAGCATTATCCGAGAAATCGACGTCATTCAACATTTTAATTCCTGATGAAACGACCATTCCGAACATGACGACTGTAGCACCCCCGAGGACGGCAGTAGGAATGAGTGTAGCAAGTGCCGCGATTTTCGGTACAAGTCCAAGCCCGATTAAAATGAAGCCGGCTGCGGTGGTGATCGTTCTTTTTTTCACTCCGGATAATTGAACGAGGCCAACATTCTGGGCGAAGGTACTATAAGGAAAGGCATTGAAGATCCCGCCTAAAGTGAATGCCAGGCCTTCTGCACGGTAGCCTTTGACAATATCTTTTTCACCCAATTCCCTGCCAGTTATTTTTCCGAGAGCAAGGAATGCGCCAGTGGATTCTACCAGGATGACAGTGCCAACCAACATCATCGTAAGTATGGGGGCTATTTCAAAGGTGGGTGTACCAAAGTACAAGGGAGCAGGGATATGGAACCAAGAAGCCTCGGTAACAGTGGAAAAGTCCATTTTTCCAAAAAACGTTGAAGCAATCGTTCCTGCTATGATGCCGATCAGAACGGAAATGGAGCGAATGAATCCAGTGAAGCAGCGATTGATTAACAGAATAACAGCGAGGACTCCTAAAGAAAGCATCAAGTTTTCGGCTGAACCAAAGTCTTTGCTGCCGGAACCGCCAGCCATATTCTTTATGCCAGTGGGTACTAATGATAATCCAATGATGATGACGACGGTACCGGTCACGACAGGCGGGAATAATTTAAGCAGTTTACCAAATATGTTGGAGAAAAAAATGATGAATAATCCAGCGGCGATGATTGATCCATAGATAGCGGAAATGCCATAATTGCTGCCGATGGATATCATGGGGGTGACTGCGACGAAAGAAGTTCCCAAAACTATCGGGAGGCCAATGCCAAAATATTTATTTTTCCAAGATTGCAATAATGTAGCGATCCCGCAGGTCAATAGATCAATGGCAATAAGGTAGGAGAGCTGTTGGGAATTGAATCCTAATGCCCCTCCGACGATGATTGGCACCAAGATGGCACCGGCATACATGGCAAGAACGTGCTGAAGACCTAACGAGAAGACTTTGGACTTATTAATTCTGTCATTCATAAAAAAACTCCCTTCTCTAATAACGTGTCATTTTATATCACGTGATTTTGTTATGAATAATATCATCATAATGAAAAATCAGAAAATTGTCATTAGTTAGATTGTACAATTTTGGGGTGTGTATATAGACAACTTGCATAAAGTGAAGGGAGGTTGTGTCTTTTTATAAATTAAGTAAGGATTTAATGCGAAGGGCAAGCCGAATCTGGAGTGTGGCCTCTGAATCTTTTAGGCTCTTGCCGAGCAGCTCTTCGCACTTCTCGAGTCTGTATACAACGGTGTTCCGATGTACGAATAATCTTTTGGCAGTTTCGGATATTTGGCAATGCGTTTCGAGATAGACAGATAATGTCTGTAATAAGGATTGCTCCTCCTCGGTGAAAACCTTTGAAAATCCCTGTAGTGAAAAATGGTAAAAATTCATGAGGTCTTCTTCTGGGATGATTCTCAATAATTCCATAATATCCTTCGTCCGGAATATTTGGATGTATGCGGTTCTTTTCGAAAGTCCTCCTTCGAGAAGGGAGTCGTTCGCTTCTTTGTAAGCGTTCTTGGTCTGTAAAAAACTCGGGCTCATATGGCTCATGCCGAAAGAAATCGTGCAGCCGAACTGGCTGGCTGTTATCCTTTGCAAGGATTTTAGCGAAGTTTCGACAATTTGGAGAACATCAGCAGAGACTTCGTTCACTTCGTATAACAGAATGCATTTTTTGCCTTTTGTAAAGAGGTGAATCGGATTAGGTGTTAGGCGAAGTTCATCTTCCAAAAACTCGTATATCGAATCAGCCCTTCGTTGCAGCTGTGTGTAACTGATGTCCGATTCGGATTCATCGATCTTTCCGACTGCGCATATATAGGTTTGTTCATTGTGTAAGGAAAACTCTTTTGCTCGATTTATGATTTCCTCTTGGGAGGAGAAACTGCCATCCAGAAAATGAAGGAAGAAATCATTTCGGATATTCCGATCATGCTGTTTAAGGGCATGCTCTTTCAACAAGGCGAAAGAAATGACATTCGTTGCCTGTTCTATCGTCAATGTTATGAGGTTATCGCTAGTCTTGATTTCTCCTGATATCGTCAAATAACCAAATTTTTCTTCATTCAAATAGATGGGGAATACGGTATAGGGTTGTTTATTGGAAAGGGATGAAAACGAAAAGAATGACGTTTTGGTTTTATGGAATCGGAATCCCTCTTCATTCATTTTTTTGATTATTGGAATAATTCCGGATGTTGAGATTGGATGGAATATCGGTTTTAGGTACTGGTCAACTAATAAGATGGGGTATCCGATCATATCCGATAAATGATCAAGCAGCTTTTGAATCCCTTTCCCCCGCATGATTAAGTTTGTGAATTGTTTGTGTGTTTCCATGGCAAAAGTCAATTCCGCTGCACGTTGATCCAAAATCCCCCGTAATGTATGGTTGATGATTTCCCCGAGTGACAATTCTGCAGGGAGTTCGATGATTGGAAAGGATAAATCGTTGGCAAGAACCAGTACGTCTTCAGGTATTTCTTTTAGGTATCTTCTTGTCTTTATCCCAAGGGCGGCGCAGCCTTGTTTTGCCATCGCTGCGACGAGTGATGACAAGTGGTGTGGCTTGTCCTTTACGTGATAAGCCGTTGTTACAAGGAATTCATTTGGTTTTAAAAAGTTGATGATATCCGGAGCGTCCATCATATTGACTGTTTGGACTACCCGTTCGATTCCTGTTCCTCCGGCTATTAAATGCATGCCGGTTAATGCGGGCAATGTTAAAAGTTCGGTAACTTTCATCTGAAACACCTCATTTTGGGAAATTAGAGTATTGAGTGTGCTTTTATAAATAAAGCGTGTATGAATCCAGGGAATTATTTAGTGCGGTTACTGATGTTTATACCATGATTTTGCGGATTTTCATTATCATATCATACAAATCCTTTGGCATATCCTACAAATTACATTGTTTGGGTTGTCAGGAAAAATAAAAAGTATTTGTGTGTTAGATTTCATTACATCATTAGTGACGTGTTATCTGAATTTTGTTAATGTTTATAAAAAAATGTAAGGATAAGGGAGACGATAAAATGAGTGAAGGCACAGTTACTTCCAGTAAGAAAAAAAGAGTGACGCCGTTTCCAAAAGAATGCACATTCAGCAATGAGGACTGGGATGTATTATCGCAATTTTGGTTTCCTGTAGCTACAGTGGAAGAGGTGTCGGAAAAACCGATGGGCATTAAACTTCTGGATGTGCACCTCGTCCTTTATCGGGCCAATGGGAAGATTATCGTTGCAAGGGACCTTTGTCAGCATCGCGGTGTGCCATTAAGCATGGGGTGGGTGGAAGGTGATGAAATCGTATGCCCTTACCACGGTTTCAGATATGGCCCGGAAGGAAATTGTACGGGGATACCTGCGCATCCCAATGCTAAAATATCCCCGCGTCTTTGCATTAATATTTATCCCACGGCAGAACGTTACGGTTTGGTTTGGACATCGATTGCGAGCGATAAAGAGGATATTCCGAAGTTGCCTGCCTGGGATGATGAGGAATATTTGAACATCCTGCCGCCATCCATAGACATTGCAGGGTCAGCCGGCCGGCAGATGGAAGGATTTTTGGATGTGTCCCATTTTGCTTGGGTTCATTCGGAAAGCTTCGCTGATCGCAATAATCCTATCGTTCCTAGCTATAAGGTGGAAAAAACGGAATATGGCCTGCATGTGGAATACTTAAGTTCTGTCAGTAATTACGGAAAAGGCATGCAGCATTTAGAACCTACCGACTTTGAATGGCTGCGAGTTTTTGATATCTATCCACCGCTGGCGGCCAGGCTTACCGTCCATTTCCCGCGGGATGGAAAACTTCATATCCTGAACTGTGCCAGTCCGGTTTCGGCGCGAAAGACAAGAATGTTTTCGCCGATGGCCCGTAACTTTGATTTAGATGCCCCGATTGAGGATACCTATGCATTCAATTTACAGATTTTCAATGAAGATAAGGAAATGGTGGAAAATCAAAAGCCGGAGGAGCTGCCTCTCGATTTGCAAGCGGAAGCGCATATCGCGGCAGATAAGACGTCGATCGCTTATCGTCAGCTCTTGAGGGAATTGGGCTTAGGTGCGAATTATACAAGTTGAGGAGAAGAGGGTGCCCCTGTTAAAAGGGCATCCTCTTCTATTGCAGATATTATTGTTTGGTTATTTTGCACAAAAAAACACCGAAATACTAATAAATATGTCAATGAAGTTATAGGTGAAAGCAAGTAAAATAATAGATAACATAAATTTGTGAATATTCATAACATGAATGGATATTGGAAGGAAGGCGATGTGATGGGCATTCAAATCGAAAAGTCCATAAATGAAAAGGACGAAGTTGCTTCGATGATTGAATGGTTAGCATCTTTCGGGGCAACGGAGAGTGATGGGGTGACCCGGTTATTATATTCCAAGGAGTGGATGAGCGCTCAGCAGGCAATGAAAGCTGAGATGGAAAAAGAAAACCTTATTACATATTTTGATAGTGTAGGCAACTTGTTTGGCAGGCTTGAGGGAACGGGCCCCTCCGGTGAAACCATTCTGACCGGCTCTCATATAGACACGGTCAAGGATGGAGGGAAATATGACGGTGCATATGGGGTCGTCGCTAGTTTCCTGGCAGTTAAGAGGTTGTATAAAGCCTATGGGAAGCCGCGGAAGACGATTGAAGTCGTTTCCTTTTGTGAGGAGGAAGGAAGCAGGTTTCCTTTAACGTTTTGGGGATCGAGGAATATTAAAGGAGTCTATGGTCTTGAGCATGTCAGGGATTTAAAGGATGCTGAAGGAATTCCTTTTTTGGAAGCCATGAAAAAATCAGGGTTTGAACCTGAAGCCTATATAACCCCGGTCCGCGATGACATTGAACGGTTTGTCGAAATTCATATAGAACAGGGAATGGTGCTTGAAAAGAATGGGAATACGATTGGGGTCGTCAGCCATATTGTCGGGCAGCGCCGTTATACGGTGAAAATCATTGGTGAGAGTGATCATGCGGGCACTACTCCCATGTCCTATAGGAAGGATGCAGTTGGTTTTGCTTCTGAATTCATTTCTTTTTTAACGAAAAAAGCGAAGGATATGGATCCGGGTTTAGTTGCGACGGTCGGCAGAATGGATGTTAAACCAAATGTTCCGAATGTCATTGCTGGTGAAGTGGAGTTCAGTCTCGATATCAGGCACTACGAGGAAGTTGTTCTAGAAAGGTTTTGTCAGGAAATCTTTTCGAATTTCGATTCCTTGGCAAAAGAAGCTGAAATGAAGCTGGAGGTTACACAATGGATGGATGTCAAACCTGTCGCGATGGATCGGGAAATGAATCGCCTTGTCCGAAAGATAGCTGAAGATAAAAATATACCTTACCAAGATATGGTCAGCGGAGCCGGGCATGATGCACAGGTGTTTGGTTCGTATTGTCCGACTTGCCTGCTGTTCGTTCCAAGTAAGGGGGGGATCAGCCATTCGCCTAAGGAGTTTACGAGTGTTGCGGATATGGAAAAGGGAATCGACGTTTTAAGTGAAATACTATATAAATTAGCCTATTAAAAGGAGTTGGGTAAAATGGCATATTCAGAATTGAATGCACCGATGAGAACGATCATGACACCAGGCCCGGTCGAAGTGGACCCGCGTGTCTTAAGGGCGATGAGCACACCGATTTTAGGGCAATTCGATCCTTCATTCACTACTATCATGAATGAAGTGATGGAAATGCTGCGTTTGGTTTTTCAAACGAAAAATAAATGGGCGTTCCCTATAGATGGCACCTCAAGATCGGGAAATGAAGCGATTCTATGCAGCATCATTGAGCCGGGGGATAAGGTTCTGGTTCCTATATTCGGAAGATTCGGTCACTTGTTGGTGGAAATTTGTGAGCGATACGGAGCTGAAGTCCATACTATGGAATGTCCATGGGGAGAGGTGTTCGAACCGCAAGCTGTCATAGCGGAAATCAAGAAGGTCTCCCCTAAAATAACAGCGATCGTCCATGGGGAAACTTCCACTGGTTGTATGCAGCCTTTGAAGGAAATCGGGTTGGCCTGCCGTGAATTGGGTGTACTGCTTGTGGTGGACGCGGTTGCCTCCATCGGGGGCACCGATGTAAAGGTGGATGAATGGTGTATTGATGGATTGATAGGCGGGACACAAAAGTGCTTATCCGTTCCTTCGGGTATGGCACCGATTACGTATAATGAGCGAATAGAAGAAATCATCCAGTCCCGCAAAAAGGTGGAACGTGGCATTGCGACGGATGAAGACAACCAAAAGGTTTCGGTCCGCCGTCCGATCACCAGTAATTATTTCGATTTAAGCATGTTGCAGGATTATTGGGGGCCGCGCCGTTTGAACCACCATACAGAAGCGACTTCCATGATTTATGCGTTACGTGAAGGATTGCGTCTTGTGCTTGAAGAAGGTCTGGAAACGCGCTTTGCCCGTCATGAACTTCATGAAGCTGCTCTCGTTGAAGGAATCAAGGCGATGGGGCTGACGTTATTCGGGGATGGGAAAAACAAACTTCCATGTGTAACCTGCATCGAAATTCCAAAAGGAATCGACGGTGAAGCTGTAAGAGCCATGCTGTTGAATGAATTCAGTATCGAGATCGCGTCCTCATTTGGTCCGCTTCACGGGAAAATTTGGAGAATTGGGACCATGGGATTCAGTTGTAGGAAAGAAAATATCCTCTTTGTATTGGCCTCCTTGGAAGCTGTCCTTTTGCGCCAGGGGTTCCAAGTTAATCGGGGAGAGGCTTTGCAGGCTGCACTGGATGTATATGTGGGAAAGACGGAGAAAGTGCTTGCATCAAGGGAATCTCTTTGAATATAAAAATATTATGGAGGAGTGGTCCGTGTGTCTATATATGATCTTATTATCCGCAATGGATATGTAGTTTTTCCTGATGAAGTGAAGAAAGCTGATCTTGCCATCCAAGATGGGGTGATTGTTAAGGTTGGGGATCGTCTGGATGATAAAGCGGATGCAGAATATGAGGCGGGTGGCCAGCATATCTTTCCTGGTATGATTGATGTCCATGTGCATTTTAGCGAACCTGGCCGCGCTCATTGGGAAGGCTTTGTAACAGGGTCGCAAATGATGGCAGCGGGGGGCTGCACCACATATTTCGATATGCCGTTGAATGGAATCCCTTCAACCGTCGATCGAAAGGCTTTCCTTGAAAAGGGCAAGATCGGTAAGATGAAGTCAGTTATAGACTTTGGATTATGGGGAGGATTGGTCCCGGGAAATATCGATGATTTAGAGGGTCTCGCCAAATCCGGAGTCATTGGATTTAAAGCTTTTCTCTCAGCGACGGGGAATGAGGAGTTTGAGCGAGCGGATGATTTCACCCTTTTACATGGAATGAAGAAAATTGCAGAATTGGGCAAGGTCTTGGCACTTCATGCAGAAAGTGATCCGATCACTCAGTGGTTTAAGCAGGAAAAAGAGCAGAATGGACTATTCAGTGCGAATGATTATGCAGCTACAAGACCTGTGCAAGCGGAAGCGGAGGCTGTGGGACGTGCCATTACATATGCAGAGTTAACAGGCTGTCCGCTGCACTTTGTCCATATTAGCAGTGATTTGGCCATAGAAAAAATTCAATCGGCCAAACAAAAGGGGCTGGATGTAACGGTTGAGACGTGTCCGCATTATTTGTTATTCAATCAGGATGATTTAATAGAAAAAGGCGCGGTTGCAAAATGTGCTCCCCCACTAAGGGGAAGAGAAGAACAAGAAAGATTGATTACCTGTTTAATGGAGGGGAAATTCGATATGATTTCCTCCGACCATTCACCATGCCCTTATGAGCTGAAAGATCCTGCCATACATAATATTTTTGAAGCGTGGGGCGGAATAAGCGGGGGGCAATTTTCGCTGATGTCGATGATAGAATTGGCAGTTTTACACGGTATCCCGCTTCATAAAGTCGCTGAGTGGACAGCTTCAGCACCGGCTGAAAGATTCGGTCTCTCTTCTAGGAAAGGACAAATTAAGGAGGGGATGGATGCGGACCTTGCTATCGTTTCCCTTAATGGAACGCATGAAGTTTCGGAATCGAATTTTTTTGCGAAACATAAGCATAGCGTTTATATGGGCCATATCTTTCCTTGCCAAATCACGGGTACCATTAATAAAGGGAAAATAGTTTATCAGACTGGTGTAATAAGTGAAGGGGAGCGTGGGGAGTGGTTAAAAGTGATAGATTCCAGTATTGCGGTCAATAACTAGGGAGAAGGCTTTGCAAAAAAAGGTTCGGGGCAAATGAATTCATTATAAGGGAGGGGGATTCCGAATCGGGAATCCCCCCCCTTTTTATCAGCTCTGCGTATGTATCATGTGCAAATCAAGGGGAAATGAAACCGGACAAGTGGATTGCTTGTCCGGTTTAAAACGTTACTTATTCAACTTTGTCGACGAAATATTGATTTTTCCTGAATACCATCGCTTCCATGGTTGCGATCAATTCCCTTTCATTTAACACGTCTATTTTATACCATGCCAGTTTATGGTTTTTCTTTATCTCTTTCGCTCTAGCGGTTAAAGTCTCCCCCCGTTTGCCAGCTGATAAGAAGTTGATGTTATTTGAAACACCAACCGCTATTTTGCCATATGAATTGCTGGCTGCTGCGAACACATAATCAGCAAGTGAAAAGATAATGGCACCGTGAACCGTTCCATGGCTATTTAGCATGTGGTCACTTGGAATCAATTCTGCTTCCGCTGTACCGGGACCGAGTTTCGTCAATCTCATCCCGAGAAAAGAAGCATATGGTTCGTCGACCAGTATTTGTTTGATTTGGTCATAATGCAATTCGTGAATATCCTGATCTAAATGTGTGGTCATGGAAATCCCCCTTTTATTAATGGTCTTTTGCTGAACTTATCCCATATCCGGTGTTAGATTTGAACAGTACTTCAGGAAAACTGTTTTCCTCATCTTTTGCCTTTGACAAGATTGTCCCTAAGTAGGCTCCGATAAAGCCAAGCGGTACGGTGAAAATGGTCGGGTTGCTCATCGTGAAGAGGGGATTGCCTGTGAAAATACCCATTCCAGGTTCCGGATTCCATACATTGGGACTGAGCATGACCAGTATGATGGAACTGAGTAACCCGAATAACATTCCTGTGATCGCTCCGGTTGCGTTGAAGCGTTTCCAATATATTGTGCAAAGGATGATCGGTAAATTGGCACTTGCAGCAATTCCGAGCGCAAGGACTGAAAGAAAAGCGACATTCATTGATTGTGCAAATAAAGCAAGTAAAACCGAAATGACAGCTACGCCGACAGAAGCCATTCGGGCGACGAGCATTTGCTGTTTTTCCGTAACCTTTCCTTCCTTGATGATTTCACCGTATATATCATGCGCAAAAGCGGATGCCGACGTTAAAACAAGACCGGATACAACCGCTAAAATCGTGGCAAATGCCACAGCAGAAACGAATGCGAATAAAAATTCGCCGCCCATGGTTAATGCAAGAAGGGGCGCGGCCATGTTTCCAGCCGAGTTTGCTGCGACGATCCGCTCAAAACCGACGAAAGATGCAGCACCGAAACCAAGGAAAATCGTCATGATGAAAAATATCCCTATAAACCATGTCGAATATACGACGGATTTCCTTGCAGTAGCTGCGTCCTTTACTGTAAAGAAGCGGACGAGTAAATGCGGAAGACCTGCTGCTCCAAGGACAAGCGACATATTAAATGAAATCATGTCTAGTCCATCGGTGTATTTATTTCCAGGATTCAAAAATTCCTTTCCGAGTGGTGTTGCAGTTTGGACATGATGGAACATCTCTGAAACGTTGAAATTAAAACGGGAAAATACGATGAACGTCAGCACAGCGGAACCGCCTAGTAAGAGAACCGCTTTGGTGATCTGCACCCAGCTTGTCGCTCGCATCCCGCCGAAAATTACATAAATCGTCATCAGCACACCGACAAGTAGGACGGATAGCCAATACTCGATGCCGAGCAGCAGTTTAATTAATCCCCCTGCACCAACAAGTTGTGCAATCATGTAAAAGATTGAAATGACAAGTGTATTGGCGGCAGCTATCCCTCGCACTTTTTTTGATTTGAAGCGTGCTGAAATCATGTCTGCGAGCGTAAACTTACCTAGATTGCGAAGTGGTTCCGACACAAGGTACAATAAGACAAGAAAGGCAACAAGGATCCCGATGCTCATGTAAAAGCCATCGAAACCAATCAGTGCGATTGCACCTGTAATTCCCAGGAAAGAAGCGGCTGACATAAAGTCACCTGCTACGGCCAATCCATTTTGCCATGCTGTCAATCCGCCGCCGGCAGTATAAAAATCACTGGCATTTTTCGTTTTCTTAGAAGAGTAATAGGTTATTGTAAGCGTTAACAAAATGATGCCCAAAAAAAGTGTGAGGGATAAAATGCTCATTAGCCAAGCTCCTTCTCATATTTTTTCAAGATATTTTTAGCCAGCTTGTCGTACTTCGCTGCTTTTTTGATATAGACAATTCCTCCTAACCATACGACGGCAAATTGGAGAAGTGCATATACCCACGCCCAAGTAATATTGAAAAAAGCTTCACCTTTCAATACTTCGCTATAAGCAGCTAAAATAGGCAGAACAAAATAAAAAGCAAGAAAGAAGAGAGTGACAGGTACGATGAAAGCCTTTTTCTTTTGAAGCAAATACTTGAATTCTTCCGTTTCAATTAATTGACGATACTTATTTCCGCTGTCATGACCTGATGGTGAATGCCCATTTTTAGCTGGTGATTCCATAGTAAGCCCCCTTTTTGTTGTAGTACGTTTTTAAAACGAAGGTTTGATAAAATGATATATCATTGTTAAAATTAACATAGTCTGAAAATTTAGTAAATTAATATTTTTGTTTGTTCGGTCATTTTTCTGAATTTAAAAAACATTATTGACAACGTAGAAATGACGTATTAATCTTGAAATGGATCATAACAATAATTTAATCTCCGTTTTATTACCGTTATGTATGTCAGATGGGACAATAGTAAAATTGAGGGGGACTGAAACAATGTACAATCCGGAAATTGAAACGGCTTCGCGTGCTGAAATGGAACGTTTACAATTGGCTCGCCTAAAAAAAACGATAAGCCATGTATATGAAAATGTACCTTATTACAGGGAAAAATTTATGGAGATGGGCTTGGAACCAGAAGATATACAAACCCTAAACGATGTGATAAAGCTACCCTTTACAAAAAAACAGACTCTTCGTGATCAGTATCCATTCGGTTTATTCGCCGTTCCGATGGAGGATGTCACACGCATTCATGGTTCATCCGGAACAAGCGGAAAGCCTACAATTGTCGGGTATACGAAAAATGATTTGGAAAACTGGGCAACAATCGTCGCACGTGGAATTGTAGCTGCAGGAGGTCGCAAGTCAGATATTTTCCATAACGCATATGGATATGGTCTGTTTACCGGGGGCCTTGGTTTGCATTGCGGTGCAGAAAAGCTAGGAGTTGCGACAGTCCCCATTTCAGGGGGGAATACCGATCGGCAGATTACGATCATCAATGATTTTAAACCGCGCGGCATTTGTGGAACCCCTACTTATATTTTGAATATCGCCGAAAAGATGGAAGAGATGGGAATTGATCCTGCAAATAATGGGCTTGAGTATGGGATTTTCGGAGCTGAGCCATGGTCAGAGGAAATGAGGGCAACACTTGAGAGAAAACTGAATTTGAAAGCCATCGATATTTACGGACTAAGTGAAATCATGGGGCCTGGGGTTGCGATAGAATGCCATGAAGCACAGGATGGACTGCATATCGCAGAAGACCATTTTCTTGTCGAGGTCATTAACCCGGACACGCTTGAACAGGTGGAGGACGGCGAAGATGGGGAACTTGTCTTTACCAGCCTTACAAAGGAAGCGCTGCCAATCATTCGTTATCGTACGGGTGATATTGCCTCAATTACCCATGAACCGTGTAAATGCGGGCGTACCACCACTAGAATGTCACGTGTTAAAGGCAGAACGGATGATATGATCATAGTCAGGGGAGTGAATGTATTTCCTTCTGAAATTGAGCGTGTATTATTCCAAATGGAGGGAATTGTGCCTCATTATCAAATTCATCTCGTTAAGAAGGGGAACATGGACGGTGTTGAACTTCATATTGAAATTGAAAGCGATTTCTATAGGGAGATTGAAGAAGACTTAACGCATGGGAATGTAGAGATATTAAGGAAAACGATACAGCATCATTTGAAATCCACATGTCTTGTAACGATGGATGTTGTTGTCAACATTCCAAAAAGCATACCCCGTTCAGAAGGAAAAGCCATTCGTGTCGTTGATAAGCGGAAGGATGAAGTCATTAGTTTATAAATTCCGAGCTCATGAACATAATTCTGACGTTCAGTATATGACTGCTTATGTCCCGATTGAAATACGTGAAGCAAAAGAACTCGAACAAGTGGTGCGAAAACGCGATACATAAAGCGGATGCATTCGTGGGTAACCATGGGTTTATCTCTTAATGGAAGCGGAGATAAGGACCAATCTGAAATAGAGAAGGAGGAGGGCATCTTGGCTAAATATACAGTTGTTGATCAAGAAACTTGCATTGCTTGCGGTGCATGCGGTGCTGCTGCCCCGGAAATCTTTGATTACAATGATGAGGGGGTGGCATTTGTCATCCTGGATGAAAATGAAGGAACTGCAGAGGTCGCGGAAGATCTATTTGATGATCTGGATGATGCAATGGAAGGCTGCCCAACAGATTCAATTAAAGTGGGAACTTCGCCCTTTAAAGTTTTAGTGGATTAAAAGATTCGTGAAATCCACTGATAATTTCCTTTTAATATGAAAAAAGACAGAATAGTCTTGCATTGAATATAACAATAAAATATAATAACGTTATATAAACGTTATATTATAAAATGAGGTGATTTGGATGAACGTTCTTTTAAATGATATGGCAGGAGAAGAAAAGCTAAATCAATTCATTGCCAGAATCGAAGCAGGAGAAAAGATAGAAGCGGATGATTGGATGCCGGAAGAATACCGGGGCACTTTAATCAAGTTAATATCGATGCATGGAATCAGTGAAATCATGGGGGCGCTTCCAGAAAAGGAATGGGTGCCTAAAGCCCCGACCTTAAATAGAAAACTTGGAATCATGGCAAAGGTGCAGGATGAAATGGGGCATGGGCAATTATTGCTTCGGGTCGCCGAAGATTTGCTAAAGCCGTACGGAAAAAAACGGGATGACCTAATGCAAGATTTGTTTAAAGGAGATTTAAAGTTTCATAATGTTTTCCATATGGAAGCCAAATCCTGGGGCGATGCTGGATTGATTGGCTGGCTGGTTGATGGTGCAGCCATCATTTCCCAGACGAACATGCTTGGCGCCTCATACGGACCTTATGCCCGGGCGTTACAAAGGATTTGCGCGGAAGAAGTTTTTCACGCCCAACATGGTGAAGCGATAATCATGGCTTTGGCTGAAGGGACGGAAGAACAAAGGAAATTGGTTCAAGACTCCATCGATTATTGGTGGGAATCTTTATTACTTTTCTTTGGACCTCCCAGCAAGAATGAAGTGGGCACATCCAAACAGGATATAACGATTAAGTACGGAATCAGAACCAGTACGAATGAAGAGCTTCGACAAGCCTTTTTTTCTAAATATGTGAAGCGGATCCTTTCACTCGGTTTTAGCATTCCCGATGAAACGCTTAGATTTGATAAAGCATCTGAAACCTGGATTTACAAACAACCCGATTGGGGGAAATTGAAGGTGTTCGCAAGGAATGAAGGCCCCCGTTCGCAGGATCGCTTAAGCCTTCGAAGAATTTCTTATGAAAATAATAAATGGGTACGTGAAGCATTGGCGCCAAAGGTCATCTAATGGAGGGGGAAGGACGATATGGAAACTAGACAAGGAAGTTACTTTGAAGAATTTGAAGTATTCAGCCGTAAAACGCAATCATCACCCGTTCAATACCACTTCAGCCTGTTGGCCCCAAATGAGGATATCGCCATCATGATGGCGCAAGAAAACTTCATGAGACGTGAAGCGGTTGATGATATCTGGGTCGTGAAAAGACAGCATATACGGAAAATGACGATCGAGGAAAAGAAAACGCTTCAACGTATTGATAATAAAGATTACAGGACCACAAAAGGGTACGGGTATTTAAAGAAAAAATGGCGGAAATATGAGCAGGGAATGCTCGATGAAAAAGAGATAATGTCTTGGGCTGGAGGTGTGAAAAATGAGGAATGAATCATTGAAGGACATCGCAATCAAGGAATTGCTGCTTCAACTGGCGGACGATGATTTCATCCATTCATACCGTGGTGCAGAATGGCTTGGACTCGCACCGCATATCGAAGAAGATGTTGCATCCGCTTCGATATCTCAAGACACGATGGGGCATGCAGCCATATATTATAAATTACTGGATGAACTCGGCGAAGGGGATGCTGATAAATTGGCTCACGACCGTCCCGCCAAGGAACGGCGCAATGCGATCATTCTCGAATTGGTCAATGGTCCTGGTTACTATATGAAAGACCCGGAATATGATTGGGCGTTTGCGGTAGTGCGGAATTATTTTTATACCCAAGCCAAAGCGATTAAGGTTCAATCCCTTCGTTCATGTTCATATGAACCGCTTGCTGAAGTGGCACAAAAGGTACAGATGGAACTTTACTATCATTTGATGCACTGGAAAACATGGTTCGTCCAATTGCTGGGATCTGGCCACTTGGAAGCGGTTTCGAGAATGAAAGCGGCGATTGGGAAAACAATGCCGGATTTTGCCGGCGTATTTTCCCTTGGACAATATGGAGAGGAAATGGTGGAGCTTGGCTTGATAGAAGGCGAAGCTGACTTACAGAAAAAATGGATCGAGGCTATCTCCCCAATTTTTGAAAGTGTAGGTTTAGCAACAACTATTGAAATAGGCATGGCAAGAGGTGATGGTCGTAATGGGCAGCATACGGAAGATTTGGTAAAGGCGCTAGACACGTTAAGTGAAGTGTACGCAACCGATAAAGCAGCTTCATGGTGAATCAATGGAAAGGGGAGGGGTACCATGTCGGCCATACAGATAAACACAGAAGAAATTTATAAGCTCCTGGAAGACGTTAAAGATCCCGAAATCGATACAGTAAGTATTCTGGATTTAGGGATGGTTGAAGACGTGACGGTTTCGGGCCAGGACGTTTCGGTAAAAATGCTGCCAACTTTTCTTGGGTGCCCGGCATTGTCGATCATTCAAAAAAATGTGGAAACAGCCCTCCGACAGCTGCCTGCCGTAAAAAATGTAAGTGTGGAATTTTTACGTTCCCCTTCCTGGACATCCGATAGAATTACGGAAAAGGGGAAAGCTGGATTGAAGGTTTTCGGAATCTCCCCTCCTCCTCGACAAATGAAAAGTGATGGATCATGGCATGTGGATTGCCCATATTGTGAATCGACATATGTCACGATGGAAAATATCTTCGGTCCAACGGCCTGCCGCAGCATTTTATATTGTAAAGCATGCAAAAATCCGTTCGAAGCGATGAAACCGATGATAAAAATAATCTAATAAAATGGAGGTTTTATAAAATGGTAAAGTTAATCGCCCTATACAAACAACCTGAAAACAAGGAAGAGTTCGATGAGCACTATTTCAATGTACATGGTCCGATAACGGAAAAAATTCCAGGTCTTCAAAAAATGGAGGTCACTAAAATTGTAGGGACCCCAATGGGCAAAGACTCCGAGTATTACATTCTTTGTGAAATGTATTATGAAGACCACGAAGCATTGCAGCAAGGAATGCGTTCCCCGGAAGGAAAAGCATCAGGGAAAGACCTAATGGGCTTTGCCGGGAAACTTGTAACGATGATGATCGGCGAAGAAATAAAATGAATGCGCTTCAATTCATTGAAACGTCAATCGCGGATGGCATTGGTCATATCTCTTTAAATCGGCCGAAGCAACTGAATGCCCTTAACAGGAAAATGGTGAGGGAAATAGTTTCAACCATGGAAGAGTTCGACCGGGACCCACAAGTGAAGGTGATCTTGCTATCGGGCAATGGAAAAGCATTTTCCGCTGGAGCTGATATTGACGAGATGGTGAACGACAATCCAATCAGTATGGAGTTAACGAACCAATTTGCTGATTGGGACCGAATAAGCCTAGTCAAGAAGCCTGTGATTGGGGCGGTGAAAAGTTTTGTATTCGGCGGCGGTTTTGAACTTGCATTATCCTGCGATTTCCTGATTGCCGCCAGCGATACCCAGTTTTCCTTTCCGGAAGTGACACTTGGGGTCATGCCTGGTGCAGGAGGAACTCAAAGGTTGACGAAATTGGTAGGCAAGACAAAGGCACTTGAATGGATGTTGACAGCTGAAAGGATAAAGGCAAAAACAGCTCTGCAATATGGTTTCATTAATAAGATCGTGGCACCTGAATTGTTAATGGAAGAAACGGTTGATTTTGCTAGAAAGATAGCAAAGCAACCCCCGTTAGCAGTGAGGCTGATCAAAGAATCCGTCAATAAGGCAGTTGATTATCCTTTAAATGAGGGCATGCAATTTGAACGGAAGAACTTCTATATTCTTTTTGCATCAGAGGACCAAAAAGAAGGAATGAAAGCATTTGTTGAAAAAAGGGAGCCAAAATTCACAGGCGGATAAGGGGTGCTCTATGTACGAAACGATCAAATATGGGGTTGGAAATGGAGTGGCTTGGCTTACTTTGAACCGTCCTGATAAACTTAATGCCTTTACGTCCCAAATGAATAAGGAAATACAGAAAGCGATCAAAATATCTGCGGGGTCAGATGAAGTGCGGGCCATTATCATTACAGGGGAAGGCAGGGCCTTTTGTTCGGGGCAAGATTTATCGGATGTTGATGAGGGCATGAATTTAGGCCAGATTCTGCGAGAAGACTACGGTCCGATGATGGAGCAAATAGCAAACTGTGAAAAACCGATCATTGCTGCAGTCAATGGAGTGGCTGCAGGGGCTGGCTTCAGCCTGGCACTGGCATGCGATTTCCGGCTTGTTTCTGAAAAAGCCAGTTTTGTAAATGCTTTTGTCAATATCGGTTTGATACCTGATTCGGGGAATCTGTATTACCTTTCGCGGATCATTGGTCATGCGAAAGCCTTGGAATTATCTTTATTGGGGGAAAAGGTTACGGCTGCCGAGGCGAAAAATATCGGGCTCGCTACAAAAGTGATCGGTGTGGAGGAATGGAGCGAGCAATTGAAAGCCTTTGCAGAGAATATCGCGAACAAGCCAACGAAAGCAATCGGGTTAATCAAAAGATACTTAGAGGCGTCCTATCACCTTTCATTGGAAGAATACTTAAAAGAAGAAGCGGAGGGTCAGCGAATTGCTGGCTTAACGAAGGATCATGCAGAAGGTGTGGCAGCATTCATTGAAAAAAGGAAGGCTCAATTCATAGGCAAGTAATATAGAAAAGGGAGTGGGATTACATGGTAAGAGTTCAAGAGGCGGCATTTGAAAAAGCGGAAATGAAGCGTGATTATTATCATCTGATCATTAATGGAGAAAGAGTGGAAAGCTCCGATGGTTCCACGATTGACGCGTACAATCCAGCAACTGGTGAAATCATTGCCAAGGTAGCAAAGGCAACAACTGAAGATGCAGAAAAAGCTGTTCAAGCTGCACGTGAAGCATTTGATAATGGGAAATGGAAGAGGACTCCGATTAATAAACGTTCTCGTGTATTGAACAAAATTGCTGCAATCATGCGTTCACGCTTTAATGAATTGGTTGAATTGGAAGTTCTGAACAGCGGCAAATCCATTTCTGCAGCGCAAGGCCAAGTCATGCAGGCAATTGAAGATTTCGAGTTTTATGCAGGCGCTTTGGTTGCACACCGAGGATCTGTCAATAATGTACCTGGTCAATTCCATAACTATACGGAAAAAGAGCCAGTAGGTGTTTGTGCTCAAATCATCCCTTGGAATTACCCTATGATGATGGCAGCGTGGAAAATTGCACCTGCAATTGCAGTTGGCTGTTCGGTCATTGTTAAGCCAGCCTCGTTAACGCCATTGACGGCAATTGTATTAGGGGAAATCTGTTTGGAAGCTGGTGTTCCTTCCGGCGTGGTCAATATCATTCCAGGTCCAGGATCGGACGTAGGGAATTACCTTGTCGAGCATCCGAAAGTGAATAAGGTGGCCTTCACGGGTTCTACGCCAATCGGCAGGGATCTCATGGGCAAAGCATCACAGACATTAAAAAGGGTAACATTGGAGCTTGGCGGGAAGTCCCCTAATATTGTCTTTGAAGATGCGGACCTTGAAGCAGCTATCGATGGATCATTATATGGCATATTCTACAATACTGGACAATCTTGCGAAGCTAGATCCCGTTTATACGTACATGAAGACATATACGACGAATTCGTTGCCAGATTCGTGGAAAAAACGAAAAAATTGAAATTGGGCAATCCACTCGACAAAGAAACACACGTCGGTGCAGTCATAGATCAAGGGCAATTGGTTGTCATCGACAATTATGTGCAATCTGCCATTACTGATGGAGCGAAAATCCTGACAGGAGGAAAGCCAGCTGTCATTGAAGGTTTCGAAAACGGTTATTGGTATGAGCCGACGGTCATAGCCAATGTCAATCATGAAATGGATGTAGTGAAAGAGGAAATATTCGGGCCGGTCGTTGTCATAATGAAATTCAAAGATGAAAAAGAAGCCGTGAGACTCGCAAATGATACGGAATTCGGTTTGGGTTCAGCCCTATGGACAAAAGATGGCGGGCGTGCGACTAGAGTGGCCAATCAAATAGAAGCGGGAATCGTCATGGTGAATTGCCCATTCTCCGCATTTCCTGGAACACCTTTCGGAGGGTATAAACAATCAGGATTCGGCCGGGAACTTTGTATTGAGACACTTGATCTTTATACAGAAACGAAAAGCATCATTTCCTATCATGGAAGCCGTCCCTTAAATCCCTTTGGAATTCAATAAAACATAAAATAGGTGGCTGGCTGATCGGTATGTCGGAAAAGTAATTCAGGAATGGATGAATGCTGATCTGATTCATCGTAGCCAGCCCTATTTATTTTTGAAGGAGGAATGAACGAATGATTAGAAATCTAGTGATTGTCGGATCTGGTGTCATGGGCAGGGGAATAGCTTATGCAGGAGCAACAGGAGGCTTTGATGTAGTACTGGTGGATGTGAATCAGGATGCTTTGGAAAGTGCAAGAAAAGAGATCGATGAAATTTTTGAGAAGGGTGTACGCTACCAAAAAATCACCCAGGAAGAAGCGGCAGCTGCAAAAAGCAGATTTTCCTATTCTTCCAATTTGAAAGATTCAGCAGCATATGCCGACCTGATCATAGAGGCAGTTCCGGAAAAGGCGGAAATTAAGAGGGCAGTCTTCGAAACGATTGAAGTTCATGCAAAAGAAGACTGTTACTTTGCAACCAATACTTCCACGATGAGTCCTACTGAAATTGGTTCTTATGGAAAGCGTCCTGAAAAAACGATTGCCATGCATTTTTTCAATCCTGTACAAAAGATGCCGCTCGTTGAAATTGTACGTGGTCTTGAAACCAGTGATGAAACGGCAGCCATAATAAAAGAGGTAGCCAAAAAGATGGGAAAAGAAACCGTGGTCATTAATGAATTCCCTGGGTTTGTAACCAGCAGGATCAGCTGTTTGGTTGGTAATGAAGCGTTCTTTATGCTTCAAGAAGGTTTAGGTACACCAGAAGAAATCGATAAGGCAATAAAGTTAGGGCTGAATTACCCAATGGGACCATTTGAGCTAGGTGATTTGGTGGGATTGGATGCCCGTTTGAATAATTTAAAATATTTACATAGTAAACTTGGTGAAAAATACCGCCCTGCCCCTCTCCTTGAACAGTATGTTAAAGCTGGCAGGCTCGGCCGTAAGACAGGTAAAGGTGTGTACGATTATACAAAAGATGGCGAGCTGGTGAAGAAATGAACGATGTTGTGATTATTGATGCCGTGAGAACACCAATCGGAAGATATAAAGGAGCTTTGAAAAGCGTTCGCCCGGATGACCTCGGTGCAATTGTAATCAAGGCGCTGACCGATCGCAATCCAGAGCTGCCGCCAGATCAAATTGAAGATGTCATCTTCGGGAATGCGAATCAAGCAGGAGAGGATAATCGCGATGTGGCCAGGATGTCCGCCCTTTTAGCTGGTCTTCCGGTAAATGTGGCCGGAACGACAATAAATCGTTTGTGTGGATCAGGACTGGATGCCGTCATGTATGCTGCACGCTCCATTGCTGTAGGTGAAGGCGATATTTATATCGCAGGCGGTACCGAAAGCATGACAAGGGCGCCGTACGTCATGGCCAAACCTGAAAGTGAATTTCCGCGGGGTTCAATGGAGCTTCAGGATACAACGATCGGATGGCGCTTCACGAATGAGAAACTTAAAGAAATGTATGGTACGGATTCGATGCCTCAAACGGCTGAAAACGTCGCCCGGCGTTTTTCGGTTTCAAGGGAGGACCAAGATCAATTCGCGTATCAAAGCCAGCAAAAAGCGAAAAAAGCAGTGGGAAATGAGCGTTTCATTAATGAAATCGTACCTGTTCGATATACAGATCGTAAAGGGAATGAAGTCATTGTCGAGAAGGATGAACACCCTCGTCCTGACACGACCATCGAAAAGTTGGAAAAACTCAAACCGCTCTTTAAAGACGGCACTGTAACGGCCGGTAATGCTTCAGGCGTAAATGATGGAGCTTCGGCATTACTTTTGATGAGTGCAGAAAAAGCACGGGAGCTTGGATTGAAACCTCTGGCCAAATATGTTGTAGGGGCGGTAGCGGGCTTAGAACCGTCCATTATGGGCCTTGGCCCGATTCATGCCACTAAAAAAGCATTGGAGAGGGCAAACTTGACGATTGAAGACATCGGGCTAGTGGAACTGAATGAAGCATTCGCTTCCCAATCCTTGGAGTGCATCCGCCAATTGAAATTGGATCAGGAGAAAGTGAATGTCAACGGCGGGGCAATAGCGTTTGGCCATCCGCTCGGTGCAAGCGGGGCGCGTATTTTAACAACGCTCGTCCACGAAATGAAAAAGCGGAATGTCCGCTATGGTCTTGCGACGATGTGTGTAGGCGTTGGCCAAGGCATTTCAGCCATTATAGAAAATATTGAAAAGGATTGATGGTGGGGCCGGCCCTTATTAGTTTTATCTGCATAAGGGTCATTTTTTTAAAGGGGGAGGAGACTCATGTCCAAGGTTATATATAAAGTGATAAATCAAATTGGCTACATAACAGTGAATCGGCCCGACGTATTGAACTGCTTCGACTATGAGACACTTTGTGAACTGCAGGAAGTAATCGATGCAGTTTATTATGACGGCGATATCCGTGTCGTCGTTTTCACCGGTGCTGGGGAAAAAGCCTTCAGCGCGGGAGCGGATTTGAAAGAAAGGAAGTCTTTGAATGATGCGGAAGTAAGAAGGAACGTTAAAGCGATTCGCGATGTTTTTAATAGTATCGCAGGGCTTCCGCAGCCAACGATAGCTGCCGTCAATGGATATGCATTGGGGGGAGGATTTGAATGGCTGCTTTCATGTGACTTTGCAATTGCTGCCGAAGGTGTTTCTTTGGGGCTCACTGAAACTAGCTGGGCCATTATTCCTGGGGCAGGCGGTACACAGCGGCTGCCGAGATTGATTGGGGAAATGAAAGCGAAGGAATTGATCTTCACGGCTAAAAAACTGACTGCAGAAGAGGCATGTCAATTAGGGATCCTTTTGAGGGTCGTGCCAAGGGATCAACTTATGTCAGCCTGTGAGGAATTGGCAGCCAATATCATGAAAAATGGGCCGATTGCAGTCAAACAAGCCAAATATGCGATTGACCAAGGACTGAATACGGACTTGCAAAGGCCTATGAATTGACCATCCCGACTCAAGACAGATTGGAAGCGCTCCTTGCATTTAACGAACGGAGAAAAGCACGATTTACTGGTGAATAATATTGCGCTTTCTTTTTAAAAAGATATAATAATTATTATGTCTTCCGTGTGAAAATAGTAACAATGTAAGGGCGAGGTGAGAAAGATAGGTACTAACACTCAATCCATGATTTTTACGATATACGGCGATTATATCCGTAACTATGGAAATAAAATCTGGATAGGCAGTTTAATTCGTTTATTGAAGGAATTCGGCCATAATGAGCAGGGCGTACGTGTAGCCGTTTCACGAATGGTCAAGCAAGGATGGATTCAGTCAGAGAAGCAGGGAAATAAAAGCTATTACTTTTTGACTGATCGCGGTGTGCAGAGAATGGATGAAGCGGCCAATCGAATATATAAGATGAAACCGAATGAATGGGACGGTAAATGGCGTATCTTAATGTACACGATCCCTGAAGATAAGCGGCAATTACGGGATGATCTCCGTAAAGAATTATTATGGAGCGGGTTTGGCAGTTTTTCAAGTGGTTGCTGGATTTCCCCTAATGATTTGGAGAAACAAATCAATCGCTTGATCGAGAAATATGACATCAAAGAATATGTTGATTTTTTCATTTCGGAGTACAAAGGTCCAAAAGAAAACCAATCGCTTGTAGAGAAAAGCTGGCATTTGGAAGAGATTGAAAATAAATATGAAGAATTCATCGAGAAATACAGCAAACAATTCATCGTTCATCAAAGCATCATTAACAGGGGTGAAATGTCAGATGCCGATTGTTTTGTGGAACGAACGAACTTGGTGCATGAATACCGTAAATTTTTATTTATCGATCCTGGCCTGCCAAAGGAACTTCTGCCTTCAAAGTGGAATGGGAATCATGCTGCTCTTTTATTTAGCCAGTATTATCAAGTCTTGGCTGAACCAGCAAGCCGTTTCTTTGAAAGCGTATTTCAGGAAAATAATGATTTATGCCGGAAAGACGAAACCTATGATGCCAAGGATCATCCACTTATCATAAAGTGAAAAAGAGCTTCAGCCAGTCGCTAATGACGACTTGCAGAAGCTCTTTTCACTTTATCATTTTCGACTTCTGCAATAATTAATCAAGTATCCCTTTGAAGTCTTTCCCTTTTTGAACATATGTATCGATAGAAATTTGGATCAATTCAAGATCTTTATTATTCAATCTTCGAACCACTTTCCCTGGGGAACCAATAACCAGTGAACGTGGAGGTATAATTTTGCCAGAGGAAATCAATGTGTTCGCTCCGATGATGCATTCTTCGCCGATCTCTACATTATCCAATATCGTTGAACCCATACCAATAATGGATCGTTTGCCTATTTTACAACCATGCAGGATAACATTGTGACCAACCGTCACTTCGTCTTCAATGACAACTGGGCATCCTTCAAATAAATGAATGGTGGAGTTATCTTGTATACTGCATTTTTCTCCTATTGTAATTGAATCTTCATCACCGCGCAGTACGGCATTAAACCAAATGGTAGAGTCTTTCCCAATCGCAATATCACCGATTAAATGAGCGCCAGGTGCCACGAAAACAGTATCATCAATGGATGGTTTTTTATTATTATACGGAATAATCATAGTCTCGCTCCTTTTTTAAAAAGTCAGAATTGTTTTTCTAATGAATATAGTATAACATTAAATTGACAGGGAGGGATGAAAGTGAAATATATTTGTGAACTTTTTGCGATAAAATATCCTATTATTCAAGGCGGCATGGGGAATATAAGCAATGCAAGTCTTGCGGCTGCAGTTTCAAATGCAGGGGGACTAGGGACAATAGGGTGCGGTACCATGAATCCTGAACAAGTAGAAGCCATCATTCTCGAAACCAAAGATAAAACCAATAACAATTTTGCGTTGAACATTCCAATAAACGTTAGTCCATATACTGATGAGTTAGTGAATCTTGTCCTGAAGCATGATATACCTGTAGTTTCCTTATCTGCAGGAAATCCTGCCCCGTTCATTCCACTATTACAAAAAAAGAATGTAAAAGTGATCGCCATCGTTGCGTCGGTCAAGCACGCGCAAAAAGCGCAAGCTGCAGGGGCTGATGTGTTGGTAGCAGAAGGGTTTGAAGCTGCCGGCATCAATTCGGACCTGGAAATGACGACCTTTACACTCATTCCGCAAATCAGCAAGCATGTGACGCTGCCAGTTTTGGCCGCTGGCGGGATAGGCAATGGACAGGGTTTGGCAGCTGCATTGATGCTGGGGGCTTCAGGAGTCCAATTAGGGACCAGGCTGATCGCTACACAAGAAGGACCGTTTCATCCGTCATATAAGCAGAAACTAATCGAAGCGATGGGCACTGATACGGTAATTTTGGGCAGAACATTTGGCCAGGTCAGAAGAGTATTGAAGGACCCATATACCGAGAAAGTCCTGGATTTGGAAAAACAGGGACTGTCTCCTGTGAATTATCGTGAAATGACCTCTGAAGTCCATCATATTAATGGGGCGATGAACGGCGATGTTAACAATGGTTTCATGAACAGCGGCCAGGTCGCCGGATTGATTGACGATATACCCACGGTAAAGGAATTACTTGATGGCATGATGAAAGATGCGAAAAAACAAATGGAGGATGGATTGAGCAGGCTCTCTGCCCCTTTTATGATTTGAGAGCGGAGGGGCCCATCTTGTCATTAGTTCATGGGTTTATTCCTTGGTAAACTACCGAAAGCTTGAGGTGAATTCGTCCTCAAGCTTCTTTCATTTCTGGACCATCTGAAATTATAAGATCATTCTTCATACAATCTGAGTTCTTATGTGAATAGCCCGATAACATAAAATGGACTCCATCAGGTACATTGTTTTAGGATAACATTTTGGAAAAATGTGATTGAACTTGTGATACAATGGAGAATGTCCTTTTTGAAATCAAGGGGTGCCCAGAATCAATCTGGGAGCACCCCTTTTATATGTAATAAAAGATAGAAAAGGGGAAACCTCTATGGAAACTTTAATAATGGATATGATTGAAGCGTTTAAATCTTTATCCTATTTCGGTGTGTTGCTAGCTTTGACTTTTGAATTCATTCCTGCTGAAATAATTTTGCCACTGGCTGGATACTGGGTTTATCAAGGTGATATGAATTTATACTTGACTATCCTTGCCGGTTCGTTTGGTGGGGTAACGGGCCCATTGACGCTTTATGCTTTAGGCAAGTATGGCGGGAGACCGCTTGTATTAAAGTTCGGGAAATACTTTTTGATCAAAGATGAGCAGTTGAATAAGGCTGACCGATTCTTTGAAAGGTTTGGTGGGGGAATTGCCTTCTTTGGACGGTTTGTACCAGGAATTCGTACCGCCGTTTCGCTGCCATGCGGAATATTGAAAATGAGTATTTGGAAATTCATTTTATATACCTATATGGCGATGCTTCCTGTTACAAGCGTTTATGTTTATCTAGGGTATAAGTTAGGACCGAGATGGGAGCAGGCAGGAGCCATCTTTTCACAATATGCGAATTTCTTGCTTATCCCCATCGCACTTATAATCATTTGGTTCATTATGAAGACTCAAAAACAAAAGCAAAGACAAAAACTAAAAGTCAATTCATAACAAAGAAGGCGCCTTGAACAGGCGCCTTTTTGATTTATGTCATTATTAGCAGCATCCACCGCCGCCGCCGCCGAATCCCCAACTGCATCCGATGATGATCAACAAGATGAATAATACGATAAGCAATGCAAATCCATTATCGAAACCGCTGAAGCCACCGCCACAACAATCGTTACCATTTCCACCCATTTGATTTCCTCCTCAATACATATTATGAATTACATACCTAGCAAAACATCTTTACCGGGAATACTTCATACTATGTATTCTAGGCCGAAGTGTTTGCTTATTCATAAAAAATGGGCGTGGGAAATAAGGGGAAATAAGCCCGAATATTTTTTTGATTTCACTTTAAATGTTATAATATACCATGTGGATTGTGGGGGAAGGGAGCTGAATTAAGTCATGAAAGTTGCCATTATAACGGATGTGCATGGAAATGCTTCAGCGTTAAAAGCCGTTCTTAGGGATATTGATCAAAGGGAAGATATAGATCGTCTCTATTGTTTGGGAGATATGGTCGGGATTGGCCCTGATACAAATGAAGTCCTTGAACTTTTATTTTCAAGAAATGATTTATCGATGATAACTGGAAATCATGATGAAGCTGTCCTGGCCATCATTAACGGGGAGCCGCATCCGGACGGTCATATTCATGTAAAGGAGCATCATGAATGGATAGCTGAAAGGATGCAGCGGAAATTCATAAATGAATTGGAAAAATTGCCTCGAACCATACATCATATCATTAATGATCACTCCGTTTACTTCACCCATTATCACATGGAATCGAAGAAATTGAATGAGCACATAAGCCAAAATCCATTTAGTAAAATAGTTGAACCGAATTTAAATAACGTGGAAATGCTTTTCAAAGATCAGCATCACGATTTAATAGGATTTGGACATCATCATCCTATCCACCTCTTTAAAAATGACCGAACGATATTCCTGAACCCTGGTTCTCTTGGCTGCAATGGTGAACCAGTTGCTCCTTATGCCATTGTTACGATTGAAAATACCGGTATACAGGTAAAGCTTGAAAAAGTCGCCTATGATAATACATCGTTCCTGTTATCGTATCAAAGTTTACAAGTTCCAGAGCATGAATTCATTATACGTGCCTTCCATGGCGGGCAGCATGCCTAATACGTTTATAAATGATGAAGTATGGGGAAAAGTTGAGCATAAAGGTACATGCCTGTGGATACGATAATAGGCAAACATCATGATGCTGGAGGTACGTTATGAAGGAAAAGGAACTGGTACAGGTAAGTCAAGAGCAGGAAGAGATGGAACGGCATAGTCTTGTCTGTAATGATGAATTGTTTAATAAGGATCTGCACGCCATTGTCGATGATACGATGCAAGAGGATAGATAAACGGGAAAAACGCTGCAGGAAATGTCTGTAGCGTTTATTTTTACTTTGGAATGGTTGAAGGCAGAATTTTGGTTTTTCGCAAAAGGTCTCGTCCTGCTGGTTTTCACCAACCTTTTTTTTTCAGTTAATCCCGGGAATGAATCATTTGAAACCATTCTGGATTTATCCCATACTATATATAAGTTTCAAATCCGAGAGGAGGGATGGCATGGGACATCATCATGGTCACTCCCATGATCATGGGCACGGACACCACCACCATTCTAACAATAAAAAAGCATTGTTGGCATCTTTCTTATTAATCTCCACATTTATGATAGTCGAGGTCATTGGTGGTTTCTTGACAAATAGTTTGGCTTTACTGTCGGATGCAGGTCACATGCTTAGCGATGCGGCAGCCTTAGGACTTAGTTATACTGCGATAAGGTTGGGGGAGAGGAAAGCGACATCTTTCAAATCGTTTGGATATAAACGGTTTGAAATCATTGCTGCTTGTTTGAATGGATTGACCTTGATCGTCATATCCGTATTCATTTTCGTAGAGGCAATTAAGAGGTTCCTGGATCCCCCTGAGGTGCAAAGCTTGGGAATGCTGATGATTTCAATCATCGGCTTACTTGTTAATATCATCGCCGCCTGGATTTTAATGAGCGGAGATAAGGAAGACAATCTGAATGTACGGAGTGCTTTTTTACATGTTATTGGTGATATGCTTGGATCTGTGGGTGCCATTGCGGCAGCCCTCTTGATTTATTTTTTCGATTGGGGAATTGCAGATCCGATTGCAAGTGTCATAGTCGCGATTTTAATTATTATCAGCGGTTTTAGGGTAGTAAGGGATTCTTTCCATATCTTGATGGAGGGCACACCGGACCAAGTCGATATGGATGAAGTGAAAGCATCCTTGATGGGATTGGTCGGAGTATCCGATGTCCATGATCTCCATATCTGGACGATCACCTCTGGTTTTTTGACAATGAGCTGCCATGTTGTCATAGATGAGAGCGGTAATCACGATTCAGTTTTGGCAGAAGCGCAAAAACTACTTCACGATCGGTTTGGGATCGAACATAGCACGATCCAAGTGGAAAGACAGGAAGCGGGCTGTCCCAATCCGCACGAGACATGTAATTGAAAAAGGCTGGCTCAGTATAGAGCCAGCCTCTTAAAAGTTTAATAAGAAGACCATAGTTTTTCCTGTATGATTTTTACGACCATATAGCAGCATTCCTGTTAAAATGAATCGAGATCACTTGCACATAATTACTAAGTGAAAACATCGGTTAATTTTACTGCGAACATAATCCTGACACATAAAAAGGGTAAGATTGGGGTAAAATGCTTGGTGATTTTAATGGTTAGCATATACAAAATGATTCCACTATAATTCAGGAAGGAGGAATCCATAAATGAAGAAAATTCTTGTAGTAGAAGATGAAATCGCCATATCGATGGTATTGAAAGCATATTTGGAGCGTGAGGGTTTTGATGTAGTCCAAGTTTACGATGGGCTAAAGGCCATTCCGGTATTTGAAGAAACGAAGCCAGACCTTGTCCTGCTTGATGTCATGCTGCCGGGTAAGGAAGGCTGGGATATATTGAAGGAAATTCGGGAGGACGATACATGTCCGGTTATCATGTTGACTGCACTGACAGATGTCGATTACAGATTATCGGGATTTAAGTCAGGCGCTGATGATTACATCTCCAAACCTTTCGTTGCCGAAGAAGTCGTGGCCCGGGTGCATGCCGTTTTAAGAAGATCCTCATCGGTTGTAACGGAAGATGGTCATGTACATGAGTTTGGGAGTTTAACCATCGATGATCTGTCTTATATGGTGCATTTGAATGGGGAAGAGATAAACTTGACGCCGCGTGATTTGTCGCTGCTCGTTTTTTTCGCTAAGCACCCTAATCAAATTTTCACGAGAGAACAGCTGCTCGACCAAGTGTGGGGCATGGATTATGACGGCAGTGACCGTGCGGTGGACCTGGCGATCAAACGGATCAGGAAGGCGATAGATGCATGGCCTGTAACTGAGGGGGAAATAAAAACATTGCGAGGATTGGGGTATCAATTGAGTGTCTATGAAAACTAAAAAAAAGAACCACTTTACAACGCTATTGGACTAAGAGATACGTATTGACCTTGATTTCCGGTTTGATCTTATTGTCTGTTTTTTCCTTATGGTGGATGGAAAAAACGGCTTTGGAATATAGGCTTAGCCTTCTAAAGTACTTAGCTGATGAAACATCCGATCGGGCGATTAAGGAAAATGGTCAGATTGTCGTTGGCCCGATCCTTTCGGAAATTGTAGAGGAAAGGGAGAAAATCCTTCATCTGAACCAACAGCCAATCATCTATATCGTCGATCCCGATGCCACCATCATATATACGATGCCACAATTGTATATCGATCCGGATGAAAATAAACTCCCGGACGTCATCATGAAAAATAAGGAATTAATCCAGAAGGTCAAGATTTCCGACAACAAAGTATATGTCGTCAAATCCCCCATTACGTTTAATGATGAGACGAGAGGCTGGGTGGTCATTGCACAGGAAGAAGGGGCATTGAAGGAAATCAACCAAGATCATGGCTTGTTGGCGATCATGATTGGAGGCCTACTGATTCTCGGAACGGGGGTCATTTATTTTCTTTCCAGGCAGATTTCACGTCCCATCCAGGACGTAGCTAACGCCGCTGTCCAGGTTCGTGAAGGCAACTATGATATCCATTTCAAAGAGGAAGAGGAAATCAAGGAAGAAGAAATTTATGAACTGATAGAATCATTTAAGGAAATGACCAATCGATTGAAGGTCATGGAGAAGTTGAGGGCGGAATTGCTTGCAGGCGTAACTCATGATTTGAAAACGCCAGTCACTTCCATTAGCGGACTGATACAAGCGGTTAGGGATGATGTCGTCAAGGGAGAGCAAAGTAAGGAATTCCTCGATATTTCCTTAAAGGAAACTCAACGTTTACAAGGTATGATAGAGGATTTACTCAATTATAATGCCATATCGGCAGGTGCTTTTAAAATTCGGCTGCAAAAAGAGAATATCAATATATTCATCAAGGAAATCGCCTATCGCTGGCAGGTGACCCAGGATGATGATCAAGCGTTCGCTCTTGAGATAAAAGTTCCTGATGAACCGGTCTTTGGTCAAATTGATTCATTGCGGATGCAGCAAATCGTCATTAACCTTTTGAATAATGCCAGGCATGCACTTGATGGCAAAGGGAAAATAGCGATTCACCTTTATGAAAAGGATGAAGAACGAATCTGCATTGATGTACTGGACAGTGGCCGGGGGATCCCAAAACATGAACAACAATTTGTGTTCGAACCATTTTATCGTGGTGAAAACAAAAAGTTGAAGGTACGTGGTTTAGGTTTGGGACTGCCATTCAGTAAGATGCTCGCAAAAGCGCAAAAGGGTGATCTAGTGCTTAAGGATAGCGATGAACAAGGCACCACCTTCACGATTGTCATAGAGAAAGCGGATCAGGTATAAAAAAGGGTTGTCCGATGTAATGGACAACCCTCTTATTATGCAGGATGCTAACTATTAAGCCAATTGGCTGATTGCACGCCATAATTGTACATGACGGACTTTCCTTGGAAGGAAGCGTCCCATTTCTTCTTCATTATATCCTGCATGCAAGTTCTTATGGTCAAAAATGATTGGCCGGCGAAGTAAATCCGGGTTATCTTGAATAAGCTTGCAAAGATCATTAAGTGGTGTATTATTTATATCGATATGCAGGCTTTTGAATTTTTTTGAACGGGTTGAGATGATTTCATCTGTCCCGCCTTCCGTTTTACGTAAAATCTCTTTTATTTCTTCTATAGAAAGAGGTTGGGAATATAAGTTGCGTTCATTAAAGGAAATTTCGTTCTTCTTAAGCCAAGCTTTTGCTTTACGACAGGCTAAACTGCTTGGAGTAGTATAAATTGTTACCATTAAAATCGACCCCTTCAAAGTTTTCAAGTTTATTGGAATGAATTTATTTTTATCTTTGTGATACTCTTACTTTAACGTTTCTTTGTGTCAGCAAGATGTCAAGAAAAATAAACTTAAATGTTATTTTAAAAGGAAAGGGAGAAAATGAAATGAAATCTGCCTTTAATGAAAAAGAATCCGTTTGGGTAATGATGGCGAACAAGGACATGCATAGGCCGATATTTAACAATGATGTGCGGATAGTATCATGACAGGGGATTTTTGGTCACCAGTCAGGCTATCGATACAAGTAGCGGGACTATCGGGTATCCTTGTTTTCATTTTAGGAATTATCCTGGCGCGAATGATGGCTAAAAAGCAATTCAGGGGAAGAGTCCTATTGGAAACAGCGTTTTTATTGCCGCTTGTTTTGCCGCCTTCCGTCGTTGGGTTTTTATTGATTGTGATTTTTGGCAAGAGTGGAGTGCCGGGACAATTCATTGAAAGGGTTTTTGATCAGCCCCTGATGTTCACTTGGTGGGCAGCGGTCATTGCATCTACTGTGGTAGCGTTTCCTCTTATGTACCAATCCGCTAAAACGGGCTTTGAAGGTATAGATGAAGAAATCGAAAACGCAGCAAGGGTTGACGGGGCCGGCGAGTGGAGTTTGTTCCTGAATGTATCCCTTCCATTGGCGGTCAAATCCATTGTCACAGGTGCCATCTTGAGTTCTGCTCGTGCGTTGGGGGAATTCGGAGCGACACTCATGTTTGCCGGAAACATTCCCGGACAGACACAAACCATACCGACTGCGATTTATATCGCCATGGACTCCGGGAATATGACATTAGCCTGGCTATGGGTTGCCGTAATCATTGTCATTTCATTTCTTATGCTTTTTATCGTGACATACATAAAATGAATGCTTTTTCTCGAATATGCTTATGAAAAAGTGAGGTGAGGCTTCTATGTCTTCTTTATGTGTGAAGCCGTTTTTTTCGTAAAGGCTCCGTGCAGGCAGGTTCATTTTACCGGTTGAAACGGATATCTTTTCCCAGTCGCCGTGTAATTGAAGAGCATGCAATAGTGCATCCGCGATACCCTGCCGAAAATAATCAGGATGGACGACCATTCGGCAAATCAGTATTTGACCATTCTCTTTTGTAAAAGATAGTGCACCCGCTAAGGCATCACCCTTTAAGTAGCATAAAAACGTTTCATGACAATGAATGAATTGTTCATATTTTTCCAATAGAGGAGGTATATCGGCAAACCCGATCATATCCGCTTCCACCTTATACGCCTCTTTCTGAAGTTTAAAAAGCTGCTGGCCGTAATCGGAGTCCAGATTCCGAATTTTCATGATCAAATCTTATCACTCCCTTTCATTACATTATAATGGAAGAGGGAGATTATTGTTTCTATTCAGTCTGTGTTATAATCGACAAACAATATGAACTAATGAAATGAGGAAGAAATTTGTTAACATTTGAAGAAAAATTGAGCATCATTGAAACTTTTCCGGAATTACAGCGAAAAGATGTTTCATTGGGACGTGTGAACTTCCATTATCCAGATAGCGTCCAGGAGAAAAAGATCGTCGTTCAGCACTTGCATCCCAATGGAAATGGATTCGTTTATGCAGGGCATATGAGAAAAAAAGACACTGACCGTAAAGGTTTTATCAATATTCGTGACTATAATGAAGCGGAATTAAAAGAATTGATCCAAAAAAGCGTCGATTACCTATCTGAACCTCCGGTTGAATTCGAAGAAGAGGAAAACGAGTTCGCTAGGTTGGAAGGGACATGGATTGGCCCTGAAAAGCAAGAGCTTACACTTGAAAGGGAAGACCTGCTTTGGAATGTGTATTCAGGCTCGAACCTTGAGGAGTGTTTCGAGAGTCCAGTAGAGGCGGAGCGCTACTTATTGGACGAAGGCTTCCGACAAAGCAGGAAGAGAAAAATGTAGAATTTTAGGATAATTTGTCGGTTGATTTACTGCGATAATCTTGTTTTTTTAGGATTTTCCATGATATAATATAAGTAATTATTTTTGTTCGGAATAAGTTTGATAGAAGGATTTACTGTAATAGGATTCCTCTTGAAACATTATCCAGAACCAAAAATAGTAATAAAATGGATTTTTCCAAACACAGGAGGAACTATCATGGTACAAGGTAAAGTAAAATGGTTTAACGCAGAAAAAGGTTTCGGTTTCATCGAAGTTGAAGGCCAAGACGATGTATTCGTACATTTCTCAGCTATCCAAGGCGAAGGCTTCAAAACGCTTGAAGAAGGCCAAGAAGTTTCTTTCGAAATCGAGCAAGGCGCTCGTGGACCACAAGCAGCTAACGTTCAAAAATAATTGAACGCATATAAACAAAAGACTCCGATTTTGGAGTCTTTTTATTTTTCCTTTTTTTCGGCCATTTCCTTTAATGCTTTGTCCAATTTTTCTTCGATCCGTTTAGAACGATTAAAATGCCCTGCAAGGAAAAACACGATGAATATAACGAATGCGACAAGCACTAGCATAAAAAGGATAGGCAGGAACTGGGTTATATTTTCAGTCATTGGATAGTATCTCCTTTTTTCTTCCATTATAATTCATGCTTACCGCTGCTACGATAGTGGGAGCCAAGTTTTTTTAAAAAACACTGAAAGGGGATATGCGAAAACGCATATCCCCCTTCAGTCAGTTCTGGAATAGCGAGACGAACTTTTGAAGTCTGGGCAAGTCCGATTCTTGATACATCTGTTCTATCTTCAATGTCACCAATAACTGGCTCTTGGCAAATAACATGTCCCGGAAATGATCGACCGCCCCACAAAAATGATGATAGTTGGTTTCACCAGTGCCGAAGACTCCCGTTTTCAGATAAGCAATAGGCAACTGTTCCAGTTCTTTATAAAAGGCTGCTGATTTAGCAGGAAGCTCCCCATTTCCCCATGTATAGGTGCCGACGATCAATGCATCGTAATCCGGCAATGTATGTAAGTCAAATTCATTCATTCGATATAGTCCAGCTTCAGGTAAAAGGGAAGCGAGGGCTTCAGCAAGCGCTTTTGTATTGCCACCGGCAGAATGATAGACAATGGCAACTTTACAGCTCATCGAACCCATTGCTGGCATTTACTTGACTGTATGTCCTTGACTTCTGTTCGAAGAAATCGGTTTTGGTAAGTCCGATGGATTCATCATCGAACGTTTTGATCCATGGCATCGGATTCTCGCCATACTCTTTATACAAATTTTCAAGGCCTAGCATACGTAACCGTTTGTTGGCGATATATTCGATGTACTCATTGAATTCTTCCAAATCGAGATCGGCTTTGGTTTGGATATCTTCGAGCATATATTCAGACCATTCTTTTTCGAGTTCGACTGCTTTTTCAATCGTTTTATAGATGAACTTCGTGTTTTCTTCATTATTTAACTCAGGATATTCATACATCAAGATTTGAACGAGCATTCCAATGAAATCGAAATGGACCATTTCATCGCGATGAATATAGGATATCATCGTAGCTGAACCAGTCATTAAATTTTGTCGTCCTAAATTATAATAAAAGGCGAAAGCAAGATAGAAATATATCCCTTCAAGGTTCGTTGAATGGATCAGTGCCTCGAATAAATGCTGAGGGCTGGGATCGTCCACGAACGTTTGATAAGCATCAACGATCGGTTGGTTACGCTTAATCACTTCAGGATGTTCTTTAATGCGGTCGAAAAGCTGTTTTTGCTTGCCTACAGGAATCAAGGAAGCAAGGATATAGGAATAAGATTCATTATGGATCGATTCCTGCTGGGCCATGTTGGCCAGGATAGCTTTTGCCGCCGGATCTTTGATGTACCGAAGGATTTCTACTAGAGTGGGCGTTTGAAGACTGTCCATTCCAGCAATCATCGTAAGGATATCGAGAAAAGCGTCCTGGATATCTTCGTCCAGTTCGCCCCACTGCTTTTTATCCTGAATCATGTTCACGCTCGAAGGCTTCCAAAAGTTATTGATGAGCTGTGTATAGGTATCATAGAATTTTTCATACTGAATATCGTTCCAAAGGAGGAAGCCTGAAGCTTCTCCTTTGAAAACACCGGTTGCCTTGGTTGGATGCGTAGGTTCGAGCATCCGAATCTTTTTGATATGATTGGTCATTCGTGAAAACTCCTTTAAGAATAGATTACTAGGTTATGATTGTCGTTAACTTGAACAGCTTTCGCAGGCATTGTCATATTCGGAAGAAGTCGAACGTACATAATACGTTGATTTCAATCCGCTTTCCCATGCCGTTAAATGGATATCCAATAGGACCTTCGCTTTGATTGTATTGTGTACATACAGATTAAAGCTGATTGCTTGGTCAATATGGCGTTGGCGGGCTGCGTTTTGCCTGATGCTTTCCAGTTGGTCCAAATTAAATCGCGTCTTTTTATAATATTCATACGTATTTGGCGTCAAGCCTGGCGCGGTCACCTTGAATTTGAAGTTTTTCTTTTCTTCGTAAAATTCAATTTCATACAAAGGATCGATTCCATCCGTGGAATTACCGATTTTAGCTGTCGAAGAATTCGGGGCAATGGCCATTAAATATCCATTACGGGTCCCATGTTCCTGCACGTCTGCTTTTAAATCCATCCATTTTTGATCTGTATAGTCACGCAGTTCGAAATAGTCCCCTGTATGCCAATCAGATCCTTCAAAATATGGGTATGATCCTTTTTCCTTGGCCAATTCGTTGGATGCCTTGATTGTTAAGTAAGCGATCTTTTCGTATAAAGCATCTGCATAGTGAACAGCCTCATCGGATTCCCAATAAATATTCTGTGTGGCAAGTAAATGATGCCATCCAAACGTTCCTAAACCAATTGCCCGGTAACGTTTGTTCGAGATGGATGCTTGTTTGACAGGAAGATTATTCACATCAATGACATTATCCAGCATGCGGATCTGGATGGGAATCAATCTTTCCAGAACATCGCTGCCCACCGCCTGGGGCAAGTTAATGGATGAAAGGTTGCAGACAACGAAATCGCCGCTTTTACGAACCACGACAACATCTCCATCTTCTGTTTCATATTCATCCGTGATCGTCGAAGGGCTTAGGTTTTGGGCAATCTCCGTGCAAAGGTTAGAACAATAAATCATACCTTTATGTTTATTGGGATTCTTCCGATTCACTTCATCGCGGTAGAACATATACGGTACGCCTTCTTCTAATTGAGAAATCATGATGCTTTTCATGATGTCCATCGCATTGATTTTTTCGAAGCTATAGTTTGGAAGCGTGCCATTTTCTGCGGCCTCGACAGCAAGTGCATAATGATTCCTGAAGCTTCCTTCGCCTTTCTTCTCGTCATAAAGATCTTCAAGTGAAAATCCAAGGGTTTGCTTAACGGTATGAGGATCGAAAAGATACCATTCTTTTCTGTCGCGTACAGCTTCCATGAATAAATCGGGTATGCATACACCTGTAAAAATATCATGGGCTTTTAATCTGTCATCCCCGTTTTGTGTCTTCAAATCGAGGAAGCTCATGATATCTTTATGCCAGGCATCCAAGTAAATCGCGATGGCACCTTTACGTTGACCCAATTGATCGACACTCACGGCTGTCTGGTTGAATAGTCGAATCCAGGGGGTCGTGCCGGAACTGTTTCCAGAGAAACCACGGATATCAGAACCAAGCGAGCGAACCTTACCGACGTAAAGACCGACACCGCCGCCAAATTTAGATACTTTTGCTGCATCATAGTTTGATAGGTAGATTCCGTCAATGGAATCTTCAATTGCGTCGATAAAGCAAGAGCTTAACTGTCCATGTGTTTTACCTGCATTGGAGAGTGTAGGAGTCGCAACGGTCATAAAAAGATTGGACATGGCCCAGTATGCTTCTTTTATAAGTTGCAGGCGGTGCTCCGTTTTTTCCAATCGCATGATTTCCATCGCGATGATCATGAAACGTTCTTGTGGCAGTTCGTAGACCTTATCCTTTTGTGGGCGGGCTAGATAGCGGTCGTTCAATAAGTAGATGCCTATGTAAGAGAATAATTTATCTTTTTCCGGGTCGATCACCGAACCCAATTCCTCAATTTCCGCTTTCGTATATGAAGATAGCAGTTCTGATTTATAAATGGGATAACGCTGACCTTCTGAAAGCTGGGAGAGTTCCGTGATCAGCTCATAGAATGGGCCATAACTCATGCCTTCATAACCTCGATTGGCTTGTGCATCCCTATACATTGTATTCAACAGTTCTGCTGCAGCGACGAACGTCCAATCCGGAGCATCGATATCCACATTTTCAAGAGCGAGCTGAATCAGTTTTTTTGATGCCTGTTCTTCGGTTGAGTCACTTTTGCGATCTAGCCATTTTGTAAAACGCTTTTTGAACTTTTCCATATCGAGATGGCCTTCGAATTCCTTTGATAACATCTCAAGCTGGATGGATTTCGTTTCTGTGTCATTTTCACTTATGGTAGAGTTATATGTTTGAGTCATTAATGATCCTCCTAGTTAACTTCAGCTAAAATAAAAAAAACGCCCAATGAATTGAGCGGATCAAACGATAGAATAAAAGAGCCATGAAAAAATAGCCGTTAAACTATCGTTTCATCATCTCAATCCCCGAAGAATAAGAAACGTGAAAAATTCAAGGCAGGTCTCCTGACTCATGATCATCCTACTTTGAGTCCTTCCCGTATAGAGAGCTATACAGTGGGTATCTCATTTCGTCACATTTACAGTTGCGGGGACAGTTCCGGGTTTACACCGGATTCCCTTTTCAGCCATCACTGGCACCTTGGATTATAAAAAATTCTATATATAGTTATTAGTAATGTTTGTATAATCAATATCTAGTATTTCTGCTTATATTATCGTAAGCCATATACGATGATAATTCAACTAATATATTTGAAAAAAACCAATCCTTATCTATTGACAAAGTGATGGCAGAGTGTGAGGGAATGAAAGATTTTATTGGGGAATGGGTAATTCAAGCGCTGATTTTACGCGATTTTGTGTTAAAATAAAGTGTCTAGTAAAGGTGGCTCTCCCTTATTGCGATAAGGGGATTCGCGGAAAAATATTTAAGAAAAAGGGGATAAAATCTTGGAAAAAGTATTAGTTTTTGGACATAAAAACCCGGATACAGACACAATCTGTTCAGCAATCGCTTATGCAGACCTGAAAAAGCAGTTAGGTATCAACGCTGAACCAGTTCGTCTGGGTGAAGTGAATGGTGAAACTCAATATGCATTGGACCAATTCAAATTCGAAGCTCCCCGCCTTGTGGAAAAAGTTGCAGGGGAAGCTGAAGGCGTAATCCTGGTCGATCATAACGAACGCCAGCAAAGTGCTGAAGATATTGACCAAGTCCGTGTGTTGGAAGTTATCGACCATCACCGTATCGCTAACTTTGAAACAAGCGATCCACTATATTACCGTGCGGAACCAGTTGGCTGTACGGCAACCATTTTAAATAAAATTTATAAAGAAAACGGCATTGAAGTCCCTAAAGCAATCGCAGGTCTTATGCTGTCTGCCATCATTTCCGATTCGTTATTGTTCAAATCACCTACATGCACGGAGCAAGACGTTGCAGCAGCAATGGAACTGGCTGCCATTGCGGGAGTCGACGCTGAAACATACGGCTTGGAAATGTTGAAAGCTGGAGCTGACTTGAGCGACAAAACGATTGCCCAGCTTATCACTCTTGATGCAAAGGAATTCTCCATGGGAATGGCAAAAGTGGAGATAGCACAGGTCAATGCTGTAGATCCGAACGAAGTCCTTGCTAAGCAAACAGAATTGGAAGCGGCGATTGAAGCGGTCATCGCTGATAAGGAATTGGACTTATTCCTTTTTGTCGTAACGGATATCTTGACTAATGATTCTGTTGCCTTGGCTCTTGGTAAGGCAGCTTATGCAGTGGAAAAAGCATATGACGTTTCATTAAACAATAACATCGCCGTCTTAGAAGGCGTTGTATCCCGTAAAAAACAAATCGTGCCGGTCTTAACGGACGTATTCAGCAAATAATACAGGAAAAGGGGTGCTCATTAATAACATGGGCATCCTTTTTCTGTACATGCAAAAAAAAGACTCAACCACCATTAAGGGTGTTTTGAGTCTTTTTTCTTAATTCAAAGCTTCCTTTTCTTTTTCATAGGCAATGACAATCAGTTCTTTGTTGGCTTCCTCGCCAAGTCTGCTTTCAAAGCTTTTCAGTTCATTCAATAAATCCGGTGACAGATTTGCTGCCGTATAATCCTGCTCGGGTGTCATGCTTTTCGCTCCTTTCAAAAGGAATCATTCATGTTATCTATTTTGTCGGTTTGAAAAGTTTCTATTCAGCAAAATTTTACTTCTTCAAGATATTTTACTTTCTGAGGTGGCGAGTTTTTCAAGCAATAACGAACTTTCTTCATCGAGTCCTTGCACTTGGACAGGTATTCCCAGAAGCTGATATTTAAGGACAACCGTATCAACAGCACCGACTGCCGAAGCATCCCAGATTTTAGAATGGGAAAAGTCGATGACGATTGAATCGGCTTTTTCCTTGAAGTCGAACTTCGAAACAAAGTCCTGGACAGAAGCGAAAAATATTTGCCCGCTGATATGATAAATGATTTTCTTAGCCTGGAAATCTTCCGTTTTCTCTACAGCCACTTTAGAAATTTTAGCCGAGAAGAAAATCATGCTCAAGAGCACTCCGGCAAATACCCCTTTTGATAAATCATGTGTATAAAGGACAATGAGGACCGTCACGATCATCACGGCTGCATCCGACTTTGGAGCTTTAGTGAGCCTCTTTAGGGAAGACCAGTCAAAGGTCCCGATTGAAACCATGATCATGACTGCGACAAGTGCAGCCATCGGGATTTTAATAAGGACATCATTCAGTACCACGATTAATATCATAAGGAATGCGCCAGCTACAAATGTGGAGAGCCGGCCCCTTCCTCCCGATTTAATATTGATACCGGATTGGCCGATCATCGCACATCCTGCCATGCCGCCAAAGCATCCGGCAATGATATTCGAAATCCCCTGACCTTTGGCTTCCTTATTTTTATTACTGTCCGTGTCAGTCATCTCATCGACTATTTGAGCTGTCAATAATGATTCAAGCAGCCCAACAAATGCGAGGGCAATGGAATAAGGGAAAATGATCGCCAAAGTTTCGAAGGTCAAAGGGATATCTGGAAGCATGAACATCGGAAGCGCTTCGGTCAATTGCCCCATATCCCCAACCGTCCGTACCGTAGCCCCCGTGGTAACAGCGACGATCGTCATGAATATGATGGCGACAAGTGGTGAAGGTATGACTTTCGTGATGAGCGGAAAAAGATAAATGATAGCTAAAGAAACGGCTGTCATGACATACATGATCCATGTTTCGCCCACGAAATGGGTGAGCTGTGCCGTGAAAATCAAGATGGCTAAAGAATTCACAAAACCAGTCATGACCGGCTTCGGTATGAACTTCATTAATTTCCCGATTTTTAAAACCCCTAGTAAAATTTGCAGCAAACCAGTCAATATTGTTGCAGCAAGTAAATAGTTCAAGCCATGATCTTTAACAAGATCGACCATGACGAGTGCCATTGCGCCAGTGGCTGCCGATATCATTCCCGGCCTTCCGCCGACAAAAGAGATGACGATGGCAATGCAGAATGAGGCATATAGACCAACCATTGGGTCAACGCCAGCAATGATCGAAAAGGCAATCGCCTCCGGAATCAATGCCAAGGCAACGACAATTCCCGATAGAACATCTCCTCTAACGTTGCCGAACCATTCCTGTTTATATCCAGATGTATTCAAAGAAACACTCCTTCTTTCTATATATGTGTGTTCATTTCCTTTTTAACGCACTAAATTATAGCATGGGTCCTTCTTTCTATCTATATGGATAATATTAACGACAAACCGAGGGCTATTCATTTCTTAGCATTGACGACAGAATTTAAAATTCCTAAAAAGGGGCATCATCCAATAAGAAAGGGCAAAAAATTTCCAAAGGCTTCTGAATGGATTTCGCTTCATGATTCAGATTTTTATGTGTTTAAATGTGTTATTCCTTTATTATGAATGAAAATGGGGGTTACTCCTATGAACAAGAGTGAGAAAAGAACGAAACTATTGGAAAAGATTGAGAATCATGTAAGACTGACTGCAAGAAATTTAGTGAAATTCGATACAATCCAGGAAACATTGGATTTTACGGTGGAATCATTTCTTTTCGTGGGACTTTGTGGCGATCGTATTGAGGGATGATGATCGTTTATATCCAAAAGTATGGAAAGGCGGTTCGCCGCATTTTGCTGATTCTTTTTCCATTCACATAGGTGAATGTTCTCCGGATATTCTAAGAGGAAGAGGCTTGACGATACTATGGGGGTGTATGGTCCACCAATAAGCTGGAGGATTATTATTATGCCTTCAAACAGGCCATGCATGCCTATATTGTTCCCCGAAATGGATTCCCGAAAAATGTCTTGGCCATTTTTGACGAATTGGGAGAGACCCTGGACTTGCCGAGTTATTACTTAAGAAATATTTGCCCCAGTTGATGGAATATCAAAAGGGAAGCGGAGTAGAGCTTATAAACTGCATGATTTATATGAATCGAACCAGTTATATTCCGCCGCACATTCAATTTACATAGCAATGATAAAAGGTCTTGAAAGGGTCTTTTTTTATTCGATTTTGTGTGTAATCTAGGTAAGGAGGCATGAGGAAGATGGCTATTGTTACCGGAACAATAACTTCCCTTTTCAACATACATGGAAGTGGTGTGGGTGAAAAGGCCAGCTCAATCAAAGTTTTTGGAGTAGGAACCCTCCCGGTGTTAAGAGGCTATTCCTTATCAATGATACTGGATTTACATTTAGGACATGTCACTTCATTATAATGCTTGAACCTGATCTTTCGAAGGTCGCTTCTGGTCAACATTGCGAATACATTATACCTTGTGCCGCATGCACAAGTATTTTTATCTTTAACTATGTGTCTCTCATCCGTAGTAGCTGAATAAATGGTTGGAAAAAACATATATAACCCTCCTATTTTTAATTTTAGGCAAATTAAAAAGGGGCAATTGATAATAAAGTGATCCATTCAAGAAAAATCTTGGCAGCTCGGCTGCCATAACAACTAAGATGTTGTGTTAGGCCCGTGGCTTTGCGTCTTTTACTTTCATAAAATTTGCCTAAAATAATCTTAACATAAAATTTGATGCGTTATGAAGTGTTTATGGCTGCGGCCAAACTTCCCCTTTTATTAAGTATCAACAGCAATCAGCGGGATTGTCCAGAAGGTAAATAGAGAAGGAAGGTTTGGAATGGGTACTTATTTAGTTGCTAGGTATACAAAAGGGTCTCTTCGATTCGTACAAAAAGTACGAATGAAAGAGACCCTTTTGGTACGCTATGTACATATAGCTTGGGAAACCATGTGCAGCAGCTGGTTTCCAATATTCCTTTTTCATGTGTGCAGTACTCTTGTTCTTTTTTGGCCTCACTGCCTGTATCGGAATACGACCGAAACGAAATCCAGTTCCAGAAGTATCCAGCACTACAGCTGTAGGAGCATTAAACATGAGAAAGCCTGCTTCCATCTGGAGGCAGGCTTTCATGCCAAAGTGTGATTAATGTGATCTTGCCAATTCCGGATTGCGGTGCATCGCGAAATAGAGAACAAGTCCCGCTATGAGGAGTAACGTGCTTGTCGTAATGAAAACGGCGGAGAATCCGTAGAAACCAGCAACCATTCCGCCCATCGCGGGTCCAATGATATTGCCTAAAAAGCGCAGGCTCGTATTGTACCCAAGTACTTCCCCCTGCATTGCGACAGGAGCTTCCTGGCGAATGTAGGCAATCCTAACAGGGATGATGCCGCCTATTGCCATGCCAAGTATGAAACGTACCAAAACAAGCTGCCAAAAATGATTGATGAAGGCACCGGGCAAGTAGACTGTAGCAGTTAGAAAAAGAAGCAGCACAAGAATCTTCACATGTCCATGACGATCACCTATCTTGCCCCAGTGGCGCGCCATCAATAAATTCCCCAGGCCTGCTGCAGAAAAGGCGATACCTGAATAAAATCCAAGATTGGAAGTTCCATGCAGCTCGCCAACGTATAAAGAAAGAATGGGCTGGATGCTGAAGTGGGCAACTTGAACAAGTGTCGAAATGAGCATGACATTGACCAGGATGGGATTCCTTAAGATATGCGATAGAACCTCCCTGCTTGTATAGCTCGACTTTGTTCCCTTCTGCTGTTCCATTCGGTACTCCTTGGTTGCAAAAACAAGAAGTCCAGAGATGAAAATGGTGATGGAGGTGAATTTAAAGGCGGTTGAATAGCCGAGTGTGTCTGCAAGCAGACCGCCAAGCAATGGTCCGAAAAGGGAACCGGTTATATTTCCCGTTTGCAAGGTTCCCAGTACGCGTCCGGCAATTTCTTTAGGGGTCTGCGTTGATATGAAGGCCTGTGACATGGAAATAAAGCCAGTGAATATTCCGGTGAACATCCTTAAGACGAATAGCTGCCAAACATTTTCAACGAATCCCATCAGGAAAATGGACAGTCCCATCCCAAAGGCACAGGCAATCAAGATTTTCTTTCTGCCGTACCGATCACCAATTCGTCCCCAAATGGGAGAAAATAAAAAGGCAGTCACAAAAGTGATTCCAAATGTCCAACCGGACCAGTGCTGGATATATTGAGTCGAATAATCTCCGAATGTACCAATGTATAAGGATATGAATGGGAGAACCATCGTCATGCTCCCGCCTATGAAGAAATTGGCGAACCACATGATAAAAAGATTCCGTTTAGCTATTTTATGAGCATTCATTTTACATTCAACACTTCTTTCCTCCGAAAAAAAACTTCGGGTTCCTAAATAATAGTATACATAATTTAACTAATTTATTAAACGAATTTGTTTTACAGGTTTTTTAATGAATATGCAAATGATATAATGTGAAAATATTGATTTTTCAGAAAAATCAAATTAAACAAAGGTATTTACTTTTCCATTTAAAGGGGTTTTTAACATGTTGACGATTTTAGGATTTTGCATGATTTTAACGTTTCTGGTCTTAGTCATCACAAAACGCTTATCAGTGGTTGTCGCTTTTATCTTTACTGCAATAGCTTTTGGTGTGATTGGTGGCTTTGCTTCGGAAATGGGAGATATGATGGTGGCAGGTATTTTAAAGGTGACACCGACAGCAGTCATGATCGTTTTTGCCATTCTATACTTTGGTTTAATGATTGACGTTGGTTTATTTGAGCCCATGATCGCTAAAATACTCAGTTTTGTAAAAGGAGATCCGCTAAAGGTTGTCATGGCAACCGCCATTATAACCATGTTGGTAGGTTTGGACGGAGACGGTTCTTCCACATTCATGATCACCGTTTCAGCCATGCTGCCGCTTTATATCAAATTAGGGATGAACAGGCTCGTATTGGCCTGTGTTGTTGGTTTAGCCGCTGGCGTCATGAATATGATTCCTTGGGGAGGTCCTTTGGTCAGGGCGGCCGCGAGCCTTCAGGTTGAAGTATCGGAGTTATTCATTCCTCTCATTCCGGTCATGATTTGCGGTCTTTTATGGACGCTTTTTTCGGCATATGTACTTGGCAAAAAGGAAAGGGAGAGATTGGGAGTCAGCTCCCTGAAGACGAACATGCAACCTGGTATGGGCGAACAGGCTGCAGCTGTTGAAACCGCACCTATTGGAACATCCAAGCTTTTTTGGTTTAATTGGTTCTTGACGATTTTACTGATGGTTTTGCTGGTGATGGAAGTGCTGCCGATCCAAATTTTATTTGCCACTGCTTTTGCGATTGCACTATTCGTTAACTTTCCGAACCCAAAAGAACAGCAGGAAAGGATTTTAAGTCATGCCAATAGCTTTGTGATGATCTGTACACTCATTTTCGCTGCAGGGATTTTCACGGGTGTATTCACAGAAACAAAGATGATGGACTCGATGGCTGCTTCAATCGTAACTGTCATTCCAGAGTGGCTCGGGGCACATTTGCCACTGGTGGTAGCGTTGACGAGCATTCCGATGGGGTTCATTTTTTCACCTGATGCCTATTACTTTGGCATTCTGCCAATAATAAGTGAAACAGCATCGAACTTCGGCATTTCTCCTGTAGAAATCGGAAGGGCGGCTTTATTAGGCCATTCGACCGCAGGGTTCCCATTATCGCCATTGGTTCCTGCAACATTCATATTGATTGGTCTTGTAGGCGTGGATTTTGGGGATCACCAAAAATTCCTGTTTAAATGGGCATTTGGGACAACCATCATCATGACGATTGCAGCCATTACTTTTGGGGTCATCACTTTGTAAAATGTGAGCCCATTAAGCTATAATGCAAAATTTTTGTCTGTGATTTTAGTAAGGTGTTCACCCTCACGGAATAATCTATTTACCTATTTATTCCTCTTTCTGTTTATTCTTCCATAATGGTGGAAAGTAATAAGAGGAAGATACATATAAGAGAGTGAGGGAGTTTATATGAACTATAAACAAAAACTTGTGCTGCCTATGTGTGCTGCCCTTTTACTGTATGGATGTAATTCGGCGGATGATTCAAATCAGTCCGACAATGATGCCGAGGACATGACTACAGTGGGACAAGGAACAGAAACAGGGGTTGATCCGCAGGTGAAAGCGGAAGTTAAAGATGTAGAAGGTAAAACACTTGGGACGGTTAACTTTACCGCCGAAGGGAATACTGTAGTGATCGAGACCGCTTTGGAAGGCCTTGAGCCAGGCTATCATGGATTCCATGTCCACGAAAACGCAGTATGTGAGCCGGATGCTAAGGAAGGCCCTTTCACTACAGCGGGAGGACACTTTAATCCAACTGGTGAAACGCACTCTAAACATGCAGGGGATATGCCCCCTTTATATGTAAAAGAGGATGGGACAGCCATATATACGGCAACATTGGATAACATGACGATAGACCAGCTGAAGAAAGAAGAGTTGGCTGTAATCGTTCATGCGAATCCAGACAACTTTGCCAATATTCCTGACCGTTATGAAGCCAATGGAGAAAAAGGACCGGATGTAGATACCTTGAAAACCGGTGATGCAGGCGATAGGCAAGCTTGCGGGATTGTTGTAAGTTCAGAGGGAAAATAACATTAATGAAGCAAAAGCGATTCCTCTAAAAAGGAATCGCTCTTTTCATTGAAGGTAAAACCACTGGCCGCTAAAATCTTAAAAGAGCTGAATTTTTTCTTTTTTCGTTTTAAGAAGGTTTTTTCTATTGTGATATAGAAGTAAGAGAGTAAGTAATATTGCATTAGAAGCAGAGGGTATTAAAAGCATAGTTAATTCTTGCAGTGGGATGAAGTCCAAGGCATAGGTTTAATATAGGAAAATAAGATTTGGTTTATATGGATAAAAAAACCCGAATAGGGATCATGTCCGCTGATTCGGGTTTGCTTATCATTTTGCGGTAATGGATTCTTCAATTAGCTGTAATCTCTCAGCCACTTCTTCTTCAGAAAGGTTGTGCTCGACTACATAGCGGTTACGGGGATGCACTCGGCATTCATGAGTACAGCTGCGCATATGTTTGTGTTCGTTCTCTTCACTGCAAAGGATTTTCTTGTTGCATTCAGGGTTAGCACAATTAACATAGCGTTCACAAGGTTCGCCGGAATAAATATCGCGACCGACAATGACATGTTCCTTTTGATTGATAGGTACGGCAATCCTTTCATCGAATACATACATTTGGCCATCCCAAAGTTCACCTTGGACTTCGGGATCTTGTCCGTATGTTGCGATGCCGCCATGCAGTTGGCTTACATCTTCAAAGCCTTCTTCGACAAGCCAGCCGGAGAATTTCTCACAGCGGATACCGCCGGTGCAATACGTTAGGATTTTTTTGCCTTCGAACATTTCTTTATTTTCCCGGACCCAATCCGGAAGTTCACGGAAATTCGTGATTTCTGGCTTGATTGCACCCCTGAAATGTCCCAAATCAAATTCATAGTCATTTCTGGCATCAAGGACGATGGTATTTTCATCTTGCATTTGCTCGAAGAACTCCTTCGGGCTCAAGTATTTGCCTGTCGTCCGGTTCGGGTTGATGTCATCTTCCAAACGAAGCGTTACAAGTTCATTTCGTGGACGAACATGCATTTTTTTGAAAGCATGGCCGTCAGCTTCATCTATTTTAAACACGATATCGGCAAAGCGGGGATCGCTTTTCATCATGTCCATATATTTGTTGGTTTGTTCGATCGTACCAGAAACTGTTCCGTTGATACCTTCTGCTGCCACCAAGATACGGCCTTTCAATTCAAGTGCTTTACATGCCGCAAGATGCTCGGCTGCGAATTCTTCGTGATTCTCTATGGGTACATACAAATAATAAAGTAATACTCTATATGGTTTTGTTTCCATTTTTATTTACCACCTATGTTTTATATTTGCAAGATATAAAGGGTGATCATTTAGACACTTTTCTCTTACAGATAATCATTATACCAAGAAAACGTAAAAATGATAAGGGCATGAAGAAAAATCAAAAGGAGTTGTATGGAATGTTGAAAGAGTTAATGAGATATCCAATCATTCAAGCACCGATGGCAGGAGGAGCTTCCACCCCGAAGCTTGCGGCTTCAGTATCCAATGCAGGAGGATTAGGCTTTCTCGCAGCTGGCTATAAGACTGCAGAAGAGATGAAGGACGAGATAGGGCAGACCCGTCAGTTGACTGAGCACCCTTTTGGCGTGAATGTCTTTGTGCCGGGCAACGAGGCAGTGGATGAAAATATATTATTTGCCTATCGTGAAAAGATCAAAAAAGAGGCCGAGAGCGTTGGGGCTGAGATTGGAAAAGACAATAGTGATGACGATGATTGGGAAAATAAAATAACGGTATTGAAGGAGGCTGGGGTCGCCGTCGTCAGTTTTACATTTGGATGTCCAACGGAAGATGTAATAAGGGAACTCCAAGATGTCGGTTCCCTTATAGCCGTGACGGTAACCAACCTTCAGGAAGCAAAAAGGGCGGCGGGAGCAGGTGCGGATGCACTATGTGTACAGGGTTTTGAAGCAGGGGGTCACCGGGGCAGCTTTGAAAACCGCACAGAAGACGATTACGGTCTTTTAGTTTTGATACGGTTGATACAAGGTGAGTTGAACTTGCCGATCATTGCGGCGGGCGGATTGATGCATGGAAAGGATATCGCGGCCGTGCTCGAAGCGGGAGCAACAGCGGCACAATTGGGAACAGCTTTCCTTCGCTGTCCCGAAAGCGGGGCAAGTCCCGTCCATAAGGAAGCTCTGGGAAATCCACGGTTTACCCAGACCTCTATTACCCGAGCCTTCAGCGGCCGGAGGGCACGCGGGTTGGTGAATCACTTTATAACCGAATATGATGGCGTTGCACCAGTCGCCTATCCTCATGTCCATCACATGACAAAGCAAATGCGAAAAGCTGCTGGACAAAAAAACAATCCTGAATTGATGGCTTTGTGGGCAGGACAAGGATATAGGTTGAGCAGGGAACTTCCCGCATCGGAATTGATTGAACTTCTTGTACAAGAACTAAAATGAGAAGGGTTTGGATGGAGATGGAGATAAGGGAATTATTCATGGATGAGCAACCGCCGATGCATTTATTGCTTTTGGCAGATCCTTCAAGGGAATTGGTCGAGGAATACTTGGGAAGCGGAACATGCTTTGTTGCCGTGACTGATGAGCGAATGATCGGTGTTTATGTTTTACTGCAAAAAGGTCCAAAGCTGGTAGAGATAATGAACATCGCGGTGGATGAACGGCACCATGGAAGAGGGATCGGCAGGCAATTGATTGAACATGCCATAGGTCATGCAAGGGAACAGGGATATAAAACGATTGAAATCGGCACGGGAAATTCGGGGATAGGGCAGATTGCCCTTTACCAAAAATGCGGTTTTAGAATAACTGGGGTCGATCGGGATTTTTTTAATAGAAACTATGCCGAGGCCATTTATGAAAATGGGATTCAATGCCAGGATATGATTCGCTTGTCACAAAGTTTGGACTAAGCAATGATCATCCAAGTTTGACGGAAAAGCTTTACAGACAAAAGTGCGCGTCGCATTGCTTAGGGGGAATGAACTTGTTCATTGGAGATATGATTTATCTTCTTCTTGCTTTACTAATGCCGTTTTTATTTGCGATTGGCGTTTTCATATTCCTTCGATCAACGAAAAGGCAAAAGGATTTTTTATCGGAGATTAATAAAGACTCACATGAAAGATGGCATCAAGAGAAAAAGAGTGCAAAACAACGGCACTCTTTTTCATATCTTCACCTTTTCAAAAAGGCTTCCAAATTCCTTTTCACACTGGGCCATTCATGCTCGAGAATACTGTAGACCACCGTGTTCCTTATCCTTCCATCTTGCAGTTTTTTCTCCATTCTCAAAATGCCTTCTTCTAGGGCGCCGAGCCTGGTTATTGCTGCGCGCGATCTTTTGTTGCATTCGTCTGTCCTGAATTCAACCCGTTTCATTTCCCACTTTTCAAAAGCATGCTGCAATAGCAGGTACTTACATTCTGTGTTAATGGCTGTCCGCCATTTGTCGGGATGATACCAAGTCGCACCGATTTCCAGGGATTGATTATGAAATTGAATATTTCTTAAGCTCGTGCTGCCAACTATCGAATCATCAGTCTGATCGATAACGACAAATGGATGATGAAGTTCCTGTTCCCTTGCTCGAATGCCATCCTTTACATAAGAAATCGCCTCTTCATATGACAAAATTTTTGTTGCGCTCCATTCCCATATTTCAGTTGGCAGGGAAGCGGCGTATAGCGGTTCGATATGATGATCCATCATCGGGGTGAGTATCACGTGTTTCCCTAATAATTCGATATGTTCCATAGTATCCTCCTCTTGATTGATAACTTCATTATAAAAATATTCTGGTCCTGCAATAAGGACCAATGCTGATATAATTTATGGAACCAGTTTGAAGGAGGACCAAATGTTTGAAATCACCCTAAACTTAGATAAAACGAATAAAGAAGCTTTATATGTCCAATTGTATAAATACTTTATAAAGGAAATACAGAATGGACAAATAAAGGCCGGAATGAAACTGCCTTCTAAACGAAAACTAGCTGTGCATTTAGGGATAGGCCTAAATACAGTGGATACGGCTTATCAGCAGTTGATGGCAGAAGGATATGTGGAAAGTCAATTAAGGAAAGGGTATTACGTAGCCGATTTAGAACCGATCTCACCTTTGAATGAGCCTTTGCCTGTAAAAGAAGGGATGATGTGCCCTCCGAATGAAAGAAATGAGATAGATTTCAATCATGGACGGGTGGACGTGGATTCTTTCCCGCATGCCGTGTGGAAAAAATGCTTGAACCATACAGTGTATTTACAGGAAAGGGAACTGTTCATGAGCGGTGATCCTCAAGGGGAATGGGGGCTCCGGTCTGAGATCTCATCCTATCTATTTCAATCGAGAGGAGTTCGCTGCGGGGCCGATCAAATCATCATTGGGGCAGGTACCCAGTATTTCATCCATCTGCTTCGGTTACTTCTTGGAAATGAGCGGGTATTTGGGTTGGAAGACCCTGGCTTTCATCGAGTAAGGGAGGTACTGAGGTTGGAGGGGGCGGATATGGCATTCATACCCTTAGATGAAAGTGGAATGAGTGTGGACTCCTTGAAAGAGAGTGCCGCGAATGTTGCCTATGTCACTCCTTCCCATCAATTTCCTTCCGGTATGATCATGCCGATAACTAGAAGGGTGGAATTGCTGAATTGGGCAGTGGAAAAAAAAGGTTATATCATTGAAGATGATTATGACGGGGAATTCCGACATTCAGGCAAACCGATTCCGTCCTTGCAGGGGTTGGACACAAAGGGAAAGGTGATCTACCTAGGCACGTTTTCAAAGTCGCTTATCCCATCAATCAGGGTGGGATTCATGGTGTTACCCATGGAGCTGGCTTGCCGCTATCAGGAGAAGTTAATTGGATATAAACAGACCGTTTCCAGACTGATTCAGGAAACGCTCTGTCTTTTTATGAAAAATGGACATTGGGAACGCCATCTGAATAAAATGCGAACGATTTATCGTAAAAAAAATAAGGTGCTGCTGAATGCAATTGAAGAGAGCTTCCATGATCGTGTAGCCGTTATCGGTGAAAAGTCAGGATTGCACGTTCTTTTAAAAGTAAAAAACGGCAGCAGTGAGGCAGAGCTCATTCAAAAGGCTGCCAGTGTTGGGGTTAAAGTCCGCCCAACTTCGGTTTATCATTCTAAGAATGTGAAAGATCCGACTGTTTTGATTGGGTACGGTGGTTTAACCGAAAGGGAAATCAAAGCGGGAATCCGACTTTTAAAAATGGCATGGCTATAGCTTGGTGCGAAAAAATAAGGAAAAGGCCTTGATTCACACTTATTCAACAATGATATAAGGTATCCATTTTAGTTTCTTATATTATTGAGGATTTTAAGGACCGTCTGGAAAAATATTTCCTGTTCTTCCTCAGTAATGCCTTCCAGGGCTTTTCCTTCGATTTTTTCTGCAATCTTAAGACATTTTGTATGTACCTCTTTTCCCCGGGGAGTCAGTTCGATTCGTTTTTCCTGTTCATCTTTTCCAGGAACTTGTTTAATCATATTATTCTGTTCCATGCTGTTGACCGAACGTGTGATGATAACACTATCAACGTCCAAGTAACTGCAAATATCGGGGATTGTGGAATATCCACAGTTCTTTAAATAATTCAGGATTGTCCACTGATTATGGTAAATTTCAAGGGCTGTAATTTGTTCATTCATTTTGCTGACTAATGATCTCGATACTTGTAAATATTGATGAAATAATTGAGTAGGGTTCGTCATATGATTCTCCTTTATAATGGTCGACCAGTCCATTATATTCTTTAATTCTTAAAAGTCTATTGTAAAGAATCATTTTTTTCAGTCAATGTTTATTTTTGGAAGTAGAGAAGGAGAGGGGGGAATTCCGGCAATGCGAATGAATTATGGGAGAGATCAATTGTACTGAATTTTCAAAAAAACTAACAAGAGGGACCTTAATATATGATGGCAAAAATATATTTTTTTCCTTCAAATGTTCCATTAGCAAGTGCCAAAGTGCCGCCGATAATTGGTAAAAGTCAATACGACACATCACCTTGAAGCTGAATGCAATTATATCCTGCAACCAAAAACCAGCCTCTAAAGTGGCTGGTTTTTGGTTAAACCCTCTCGCTGGTGGAGCGGTGTTTTGTTTCTTTTTTATTTCGTTCTTCTTGTCGTTCATATTTAATTTCATCAATTGGTAAATCATCAATGGGCATGACCACTTGATCACGTTCCAGTTGTTTTTCCTGATCTTTCTTGAATGCCTTGGATTTATCATTACGCTCCTCAAGATACTTTTCTTTATCTTTATTATCCAATGTCAATCCCTCCATCCCTTTGTATCTCTTTTTCCCCTTAATGAGAAAATAAAACGTATAAGCGAAATATATGTGACCCCATTTCATAAATATAAGGAGAACAGGAAAGTGCAAGGAGGGTTTGTTCAGTGAATGTCGCCGTCTTTTTCCGTTGGTTTTGGAGAGGTATTCTCCTTTTAGGCATATTAATCGTCATTCCCTATTCATGGGCTTTGATTTTAGCGTTGCTTACCGCCATTCTTTTGGATGGATTGGTCCGCATGATTGGTGAAACGGCAAAGCTGCATCGGTTTTGGGCAGTATTGATTTCGTTTGCTCTATATGTAGGCGGGCTTATGAGCATCACTTATTTTTCCTTTTCGGTATTGATCAAGAAGGTCATTATCTATTCGGAAGAATTTCCTGGTTTCATACGTGAAGTATATTTGACGGCTATATTGCCAGTCATTAGGCAATGGGAACGATATTCCCAAACGTTGCCGCCAAATCTCATTCAGTCAATAGAACAAACGATGGAAAAGGGAGTCAGGGCTTTAGAGGGGTTCACAGAGGGCTTTGTTCAAGATATGGTTCAGTTCGTTACACTCATTCCGGGATTTTTCATTGACTTTTTAATTTATTTAATCGCTTTATTCTTATTTAGTCTTGAATTGCCTAAGTTAAGAAAAAAGGTGTTCTTTTATTTAAAGACATCCACTTATCAAAAGATTTCGCTAGTTTATCAAGATTTAAGTATGGCAGCCGTAGGCTTCATCAAGGCACAAATCCTTTTGAGTTTAATAACTTTCATCATGGCTTATGGAGGACTATGGTTATTAAATGTGAAGTATACGATTCCATTGGCACTGTTAATAGTAGTTGTGGACATTCTTCCTATCTTGGGGACGGGATCTGTACTGGTTCCTTGGGCAGTAATTGTTTGGGCTCAAGGAAACCATCATCTAGGTGTTGGCCTCATCATCCTATTCCTCGTCATTACCATCATAAGAAGGACCATCGAACCGAAAATCTATTCAGCAAATATGGGATTGAGCCCATTGGCATCGCTGGTCAGCCTTTATTTAGGGTTTAAAATGCTTGGTTTCATCGGGCTTTTCCTTGGACCTTCGATACTGATTGTTTATGATACGTTAAAGAGGGCAGGTGTCATCAAACCCAACTTCAAAATATGAAAGATTATTAGATGTTTTTTGCCTGATTTCTTAGATTTGACATATCTTTTACAGCTTTACCTTGACCGTTGCAATGATTGCAGTCCCGGGAAAAGAATTGCAGATAACGGGTTTTCCCTTTCCCTTTGCAGTGTTGGCAAATGGTTATGAGTTTCATGATTCCTCACTCCTTCAAAAAGTATCGCTTTTTCTAACAGTATGAAACAATAAAGGTAGAAGTATACTTCATGTAATCATTCAATGTTAAATGAAGCAGGTTTTATATAATATGTTTTTATTTCATTTCATGTACCAGTTGGAAAAAAAATAACCCCCGCTCCTAGTGTCAATTAGGAACGGGGGTTATTATCATGAAACGATTTCAGTTTGTGATATCATCGGGAATTCCTTTACTTCGCTTACGACTTTTGCTTGTTTGTATATTTCAATATAACGAATATGGTGATCTTCCATTTCTTTTATCCTAAAGTTATAGGGACCATAAGTCAGGATATCACCTTGTTTGGCCTCGTAATTCTCGGTAAGGATCCATCCGCCCATCGTATCAATATCTTCATCATTGATATCCAATCCAAGTAAATCATTCACTTCACTGACTAATACCTTGGCATCGATGATATAGTGATCTTCTTTTAATTTTCGGACATCCGGAACTTCATCCAGGTCGAACTCATCGCGGATATCGCCAACGATTTCTTCAAGGATATCTTCAACGGTCACCAAACCTGACGTACCGCCGTATTCATCCATGAGGATAGCCATGTGGATGCGCTCCTTTTGCATTTTTAAAAGTAAATCGTGAATTGGGATACTGTCAATGACACGGATGATCGGGCGAACATATCGTTGGATCGTTGATGCTGCCTGATTGTTCCTGTCTATCATTTCAGTGAATAGCTCTTTTATATTGACCATTCCGATAACATGGTCTTTATCTCCGTCAATGACAGGATATCGTGTAAAGTTCTCTTCCGCCATAACGGTGAAAAACTGTTGGATCGTATCATCTTTGGATACCGTTGCAATTTCTGTACGTGGAACCATGATTTCTTTTGCAATCCGATCATCGAATTCAAAAATTTTATTCACATATTTAAACTCTGATTGGTTAATTTCGCCACTTTTGTAGCTTTCGGAAACAATGATACGAAGCTCTTCTTCTGTATGAGCCAAATCATGTTCGGAAACTGCTTTTAATCCTAGCATTTTTGTAAGCGTCCTTGCAGAGCCATTCAGTACCCAGATGAATGGATACATGATTTTGTTAAAACCAATTATAGGTTTGGAAACCAATAAAGTTACTTGCTCCGCTTTTTGAATCGCCAATGTTTTCGGTGCCAATTCCCCAACAACCACATGTATGAAGGTAATGAAAGAAAAGGCAATTGCAACTGAGAGTGCTTGTGAAGCGGAATTTGGAAGATTCAATTGATTCAAGAGTGGGTGCAAAATGTTTTTAACTGTCGGTTCCCCAAGCACCCCAAGCCCTAGAGCGGTAACGGTAATTCCGAGCTGGCATGTTGAGAGGTATTCATCCAGGTTGGATATTACCTTCTTTGCTGAAAGTGCATTCGGCTTTCCTTCTTCAATTAATTGATCGACCCTCGTGCTTCTCACTTTAACAATCGCAAACTCCGTAGCTACAAAAAATGCTGTTAAAGCAATTAAAATGGCAATAAGAACCAAGTTTATTATGTCCAAATAGTCTCCCTTAACTCGCCTACGAGACGAATAAGGAGTCCACCTCCTACATTTTTAAAATATACAAGTATATTTTTTTTGCCGTGCTGAATATTATCGGGAATCATTCAAAATGGCTGTGGTAATTGATGTCCAGCCGCTTGAGCTCCCATTTCTTTAAGTGATGAAGAGAATAATAGTATATGCCGATTGGCGATGCGTAGACGGGAAATAGAAGAATTTCTGTCTGAAGGAGTGCAGCCATTTTTCAATAGGATGCAAATATCCATTACGCAAATCAGCGTCCGCCTGTCAAAACGAACATTCTTTAATGCCCCATCAAATCACCTCAATCTAATTAATTTAAATACTTTCATTATAGAAAGAGTTAATCATTCAGTCAAATAGCTTCCTGCACCAAAAATCCGGTAAATTGCTTGTAAAGGATCAGTTTGAGCTAATAATTAGCTGTTTTTGACTGTTTTCTCTACTTTATTGTATAATATTATAGAATATTCAGAAAACTAGAGGCGGTTTCATAAAAAATTGGTCAGTATCATTATTTTTTCGATGGTTCATACATATTCTATAGAGTCCAAGACAAGTTCTAAATGCAGATTAAAGGGGGTGGCAGCCATGAAAATCATGGAAAGGATGGCAGCGATCATTGCCGGCAGCATGCTTGTAGGCGTGGGAATCAATTTTTTCCTGATACCTTATCATTTATTGGATGGCGGCATGATAGGGATTGGGCTGATTTTTCATTACTATATAGGACTTCCGACAGGCCTGGGTGTGATTTTGAGCAGCATTCCATTATATATATATGCTTGGTACTTTGAAAAGAAATTATTCCTGAACAGCTTGCATGGCCTGCTTTTTTCCTCTTTATGCATCGATATTTTTTCCGACGCTGTCATCGGATGGAATCTTCCCATTTATGTAAGTGCGATGATCGGGGGAGGTTTGATTGGATTAGGAATCGGCTTGATGCTTCGGTATGGGACATCAACCGGCGGAACGGATATGCTGGCACAGATCCTATCCAGGAAGAGCGGATTCAATGTAGGTTTGCTGATTTTTATCATTGATGGATGCGTACTTCTTTGCGGATTGAGTGTTGTGGGGACTTCAATCTTTTTATATTCATTTTTAACGATCATCGCGGTAGCCATGCTGACCTCAGTCACCGTGATGCGAACTATTTGATGATGAATCATGTATAAAAATCCGAAAAAAGGAAAGGATGGGCAATATGAAAAGGACAGATTTTTAGTCTAATAAATAGTAAAGGAAAGTTCATATGAAAAAACTCTATATGTTTACTGCATTGTTAGTTATGCTGGCAGGGTGTCAAGAGTCTGAAATGCCAGAGGATAAGGAAGTGAACAGTGCTGTTCCAGAATCGATGGATGCATCAATTGTCATTAAAGGGAAATTGGAGCCTGGAAAAGAAGTCATTCTTGAAACGGCAGTGAAACAGGGAAGCCAATTGGTGAATGAAGCAGATGAGGTACTGTTTGAAGTGAGAAAGTCAGGGCAGGATAAACGGGAAATGCTTGAAGCAAAGAATACTGGAAGTGGCATGTATCAAGTGATGCATACTTTTGAAGAACAAGGCAAATATATTGTAGTCTCCCATGTAACGGCCAAAGGCCTTCATGTAATGCCTGAAAAAGAAGTTGTCGTTCCAGAACATGATAGTGAAGGCGCATCGGTTCATCCTAGTACGGATGTATCCATCGAGTTTCAAAGTAACCCTGTAAAGGCAGGAAACAGTTCGAACTTTGAAGCGACCGTTGAATTGAATGGGAAGCCACTGACAAATGCAGATGTGAATTTCGAGGTGTGGAAGGAAGGCAGCGAAGAGAGTCATTTCACCAAAGCTGAAGAAGATGGAAAAGGAACATATCTAAATAAGGTATCTTTCGAAGAATCGGGAACCTATAAGGTGCAGGTACATGTTGAAAAAGACGAAGTGCATGAACACCAGCTGCAAACCATTCAAGTCAATTGATTGTTTTTTGGAGCGAATTGTTTAAACAGGTTTTATACTTTCGTTAAATGGGAAGTTAAAGGTTAACGGTACAGCAGAAAGGGAGGGTAAGCATGAATAATCAAATAATCAACAAGTATAAGGATCTCGGGATTCATATTGAAAAAACGAAATCACGCCAGGAGATTTTCACTAATGTTTCGCAAAATGATTCATCCTTACTCACCACAGCTGTTTTTTCTCAATTTTCCCAAAAACGGGAGCTAAAAGAATATTGATGCAATGAGACCGGAGTACATATCAGCTGGTCTTTTTTTGTGCATTCCTAAATGTGATGCATTGTGAAACTGGATATGAAAAGCGAATAGAACGTTATGAGCTGAAATAGGATAGAAGGACAAACAATTTGAAATTAGCGGTAAGGGGAGTCCGATAGCATGATATCACAGCTTATTATGACGATATTGAACTGTTTTGCGGAAATGGGATATATGGGGATTTTATTGGGGCTTATGGTTGAAATCATCCCGAGTGAGCTTGTTCTAGGATACGGTGGTTATGTGGTCGGCCTGGGGAAAATGAATTTTTGGGGAGCTGTTCTTGCAGGTGTGGCAGGCGGGACGATGGCACAACTATTTCTCTATTGGGCTGGTTATTATGGAGGACGGCCCTTTCTCTTGAAGTATGGAAAATATATTTTAATAAAAGAAAATCATATTGTAAATGCTGAAGAGTGGTTTCAAAGGTATGGCGTAGGCGTGATTTTTACGGCTCGATTCATTCCAGTGGTTCGCCATGCTATTTCCATCCCTGCCGGAATTGCGAGGATGTCCGTATGGAAGTTTATATTTTATACGGTTGCGGCTGTCATACCTTGGACCATATTGTTCCTGACCTTAGGAAGGGTCCTTGGCGAGAATTGGCAGCAAATCCGGGAAATAACTGAACCTTATCTAATTCCGGCTGCTGGTTTTTCCTTTATCTTTATCATGCTGTATATCTTATGGAAAAAAAAGAGCACTCCTCCAATCGTAACGGTTAAAAAAATGGGACGGGATAAATGAACAAATTGAAAAAACAGACACGTAAAATCACCTTTTACGTGGCTGTTTTTAATCATTATCCTTGAGGAAGGTCTTCTTCCAGAGGAAGCTGTACGACCTTTTTGGTGACCTCAATAGAACGAATGGCGTGATCTTCCATTTCAATCACTTTAAAGCAGAATCCGTCTTTTTCCATGATGTCCCCTACCTTCACATCATAATTTTCAGTAAGGACCCATCCGCCTATAGTATCGACATCATCTTCTTCTAAGTGAATGCCAAGTAAATCATTCACTTCCTTTACAAGAAGTTTAGAGTCTAAAATATAATGTCCATCTTTAATTTTCCTGATTGAGGCAACTTCATCGATATCGAATTCATCACGAATTTCCCCAACGATTTCCTCGAGGATATCCTCGACTGTGACAAGTCCCGAAGTTCCGCCGTATTCATCCATCAAAATGGCCATATGAATGCGTTCTTTTTGCATTTTTAACAGCAAATCGTGAATTGGTATATTTTCCATCACCCGAATGATCGGACGAGCGTAATTTTCAATCGCTTTGATATGGATTTCCCGGTTCTTAATAAGATCCGAGAAAACTTCCTTTAAGTTCACTAAGCCGATGACATGGTCTTTATCACCTTCGACTACCGGATATCGAGTGTATTTTTCCAATTTGGCCACATCGACGAATTCCTGTACCGTTTCATCTTTGGATATGGTCATGATTTCTGTTCTTGGAACCATGATTTCTTTGGCAACACGATCATCGAACTCAAAGATGTTATTTACATATTTAAATTCCGACTGGTTAATTTCTCCGCTTTTATAGCTATCTGATAGGATGAAACGTAATTCTTCTTCCGTATGGGCTATTTCGCTTTCCGATGCTGGCTTAAAGCCAAATAATCCGACAACAAATCGGGAAGAATGATTCAAGGCCCAAATGAAGGGAAAGGCAATCTTATGGAAAAAAATCAGCGGGTTGGCAATTGCCAAGGCCACTTGCTCAGCCTTTTGGATGGCAACCGTCTTTGGAGCCAATTCACCTACAACCACATTCAGGAACGTAATCAGGGAAAATGAAATAACGAATGTCAGAATGCTTGTGACTTCTTGAGGGATGTTCAATGCATTGAATAAAGGCCCAACCAATTTGAGGACGGTTGGTTGCCCTAGCCACCCCAATCCAAGGGCAGTTACGGTAATTCCAAGTTGTGTCGCGGATAGGTACTCATCAAGATCGGATGTAACCTTCTTTGCCGCAATGGCTTTTTTGTTTCCCTCTTCAATCAATTGATCGATCCGAGAGCTGCGAACCCTTATGATCGAAAATTCCGAAGCTACAAAAAAGGCCGTTAAAGCAATTAAAATAATGACAAATAAAAAACTTAATATGTCCAATTAGTGTGGGACTAAATAGAATCGCCAGATGTTGAGAACGATTTAATTATCCCAGTCACCTCCCAAAACCAATAATGAATGAAATGATAGTAGTATATAAAATGTTAGATGAAAAATAAGTCTCGTCTATCTCGTATGAAAATTACTCTGGTTTTTATTTTCAATCTATAGGATCATTCACCTCGATTAGTAGTGGAACCTACCTATTAGTATAAGTAAACAGACGTCAATCAGTCAAAAATTTCACACTAAAAACCTAAGGAAAAAAGGATATTTATCCATTATTTAGTTTTTAATTGTATGGAAAAGGTCGTAAGGAAATCGGTAGAGTGACAGGATAAGGTTCCTTGATGCTTTAAAACGATTTCTTTACAGACGAATAATCCCAATCCCGTTCCTCTTTTTTTTGTGGTGATAAATGGTTCAAAAATATTCGGCAGGACGTCGTCAGGTATCTTCGGCCCATTGTTCGATATATTTAAAGTAAGAATGCCGGGTGGTGATTCAGAGCCTGAAATGTAAATGGACGGGGAAGGCATCCCTGCAACCACATCAAGAGCATTTAATATAATATTAAGTAAAACTTGACGGAATTCTTCTTTTGAACCGGAAATTACGGCATCCTCGGCAATATTACATGTAATGGAAGCATTCACTTCCAAAATGCTTGGATATAAAAATTCGATCACCTCATTCACAAGCTGAGCAATGGAAAATAGATCAGGTGGTGATGCTGAAGTTTCCTTTTTGGAAATATTAAGAAATTGGGTGATCCGGTAATTGAGCTGATCCAATTCCTTCGAAATGATATCAAGGTATTTTATCTCAGGTTGTTCTGCCTGTAACAATTGTATGAATCCCATGATGGAAGTCAGTGGATTTCTGAATTCATGGACAAAGCTTGAGGTCATTTGGCCAAGGAGTGTCAACCGGTCTTTATGGTTTGGGCTTATGAATTGATAGCGTTCTTCAAGCTCCATCGTTTTCAATTCGGTATAATGGGAAAATGCAAAATGAATGAGTTTATCGAAGTAAACGTTTACATGCTTGATTAGATCCGATATTTCTTCTTTGGATGATTCGGAATTCAAAACATGCTCTATGATGATGGATCTCCCGATGGTTGCAGTGGAAAAGAAATTTTCCATATCCAATTGCTTATTAACTCGATCAGACGCAATTTTTTCCCCTACGACCCTCAGTACATCGTCTATTTCAGTATCCGATTTTCCAAGCTGATCCATTAGCAGATTGAAAATATTCTCCACTTCTCCTTTAAAATACCCCAGATATCCGTCCGGTAAATGCAGCAACTCATCTTTCCATTTGGAAATGATACTGCTTTTTTGAGAAGATAAAAAGTGAATGGTCATTTCTCGATTAGATACCATTTTGCCCTCCATACTGTAGGAAAATGAATTTACTTTTGACCCAGAAATTGCTTTATTTGAATAAAGTTACAAAATATCAAAATAATTACATCTTGATTTCATGATAACAGATTAATGTCCTTTTAACATGTGTCAATTGGATAAATATTCGGCAATCAATAAATAAATCCCTTTTTTTGACACAGTTTTATTACAGTAATTAATAACAAAAAAAGGTATCCGTAAAGTTAATGACGGTTACCTTTTTTATGAAATGCATATGGTTCGATGTGAACGATCGCATGCTGGATATTATATTCCTTCAAAAGATTTTCTTCGATTTTAACCGTAATATCATGACCTTGAATGACGGTCAAAAGAGGGTTAACATGAACGGTAGTTTCGAGCAAGATTTCACTTCCGTGCATCCGGGCCTTAATTTCACTCATGTCTTTAACACCCTCTGTCAATATAATGGTTTGTCCGATCTTTTGCAGGAGCTGCTCGTCGAAACCATCAGTTAAAGAGATGGAGGCATCACGAAAGATGTCCCAAGCCGTTTTGCATATGATGACCCCCACGACTGCTGCAGCTATCGCATCCAGCCAAGGGATTCCCATCTTAGAACCGATTATTCCAATGAAAGCACCAACACTGACAAGGGCATCGGAACGATTATCCTGTGCAACTGCATAGATGGAAGAGCTGTTGATCTTTTTACTTAATGATAAGTTATAACGGTAGATTCCGTACATGAAAATTGCAGAGAAAAGAGCGACATAACCGGTCAGCATACTGGGAACGGTTGTTGAATCTTGGTTAATGAAGGATTCAATGGCACTGAATACTACCTGAAGGCCTACGGTGATCATGATGAAGGCAGCTACCAACGAGGCTACGGTTTCTGCCCGTAAATGACCATATGAATGATTATCATCAGGAGGTCTCTTTGAAATTTTCAAACCGATCAATACTGCTAAGGAAGCGATGATGTCGGTCGTATTATTTAAACCATCAGCCCAAAGCCCTTTAGAATCACCGAAATAACCAAATGACAATTTAAGAGCAGACAAGAATATGTAAGCAACAATGCTTATGTAGGCGCCTTTTTCAGCTGAAATTGAATGTTTATCCATGTCCATTCCCTCCCCAATGTAAATTAGGCTTATTAAATCAAACCTTAGTGAGTCTATAGAAAATTGTCGTATTTAGCCATCTAACTTGATTAATGGCAGGTGTAATGAAGGTCTGTAAAGAAGTTGGTTAAACGAAAGAATATCGCCATAAAATGGGAATGGCAAGTTGAGATGATATATACATTTTCTTTAATTGTCATTTGTAGAAACTAATAGTATATTCTAACCGATGATCGAAAATTAAATACTTCCGCAAGGGGAGCCAAATGACTGAGAGTGACACTTTGAACCTGATAGTTAGCGCTGTGTAGGATGTGGTTTTGGGCAGCAATTAGCGCCACAGTGTTTTTCGGCTGCTCCAAATGTATGACTGAAAAAATCCTATTAACAAAAAGGCCGGATTCTATAAGGATCCGGCCTTTTTCGGAGAATGCTCTATTTGAGCCATACAGGGCGAACCCGCTCAATCTTCATTTTGCAATGAATACCGAACAGGGTGCGTTTTTCGCAATGGAACTACTTGTACTGCCAAGGAAGAATTTTTCCAAACCGCTTTTAGCACTATTGCCGACAACGATAAGGTCAGCTGAAGTTCTTGCTGCAAAGTCACATATGCTATCTGGCGCATATCCTTCCAATAGTTCGAATCTTCCCTTGACTTGACATTCACTTAACAATCGCAACGTATTACTTTCCGCGTTCTGAATACTATTCTCGACGGGGGAAGGGGTGTCATTTACCTTTTGAGGTCCTGGCTGATCGACTTCAATAACGGGATGTGTCTGGACTGGATCCACATAAAATCCGGCAGCAGGTACGAACCCCGGAGCCGAGGCGTCTCCCATGATACGCTGTTCAACCTTATCATTCAGTACATGAACTACTGTCAACTCGGCTTTTGGAAAGGCCTTTTTCAATGTTGCTCCATATTCCACGGCCCGTTTACTCTCTTCATTTCCATCAAAAGCGATGACAATATGTTTTAAGTCTTTCATTGATATCATCTCTCCCCTTTATAAGACCTTATAAGTTTTATACCCACTTTTAAATGGCTTCACGCCTTAATCGGTATATAGATTGCCTTTTACGGGTAAAGGATAGATACGAGCATAGTTAAAATGGTAGGATGAAATCTGGTCCTTCATTTAGCTGGCATGCTCAGGCGATAAAGGGATATCATTGAAAGGATGCCGATTCGCGAGTATAGTGCTACAAGAAAAGGGCGCCTTTTATTCATTGGGCGTGTTTTCTTTAATAAAAAGGGTAAAATATTTTTAATGAAACATGTCGCAGATGGGAAAATGGGGGTACAAATGAGAGGGTTAGTGAAATTAGGTCTAATTATAATATTGGCAATTGTGGTTTTAGGCGCCGGTACACTATTGTATTTCAGGCAGGGTGCAGATATAAGCCATCTTGAAAATATTCTTCAGCAACCGACAGGAATCTATGATCTGGATGGGAATCTTGCCAGTACGATCACGGCTAATAAATCCGAAGGGGTTGCGATAGATGAAATACCGGAACATATGAAACAAGCGGTGGTTTCCATTGAGGATCACCGTTTTTATGAACATCATGGCATAGATTATCAAGGGATTATGCGGGCTTTGGTTAAAAATGCGAAGGCTGGAAGTGTTGTTGAAGGCGGGAGCACTCTCACCCAGCAGCTTGTGAAAATCACGATGCTGGAATCGGATCGAACATTGAAGAGGAAGATAGAAGAGTTTTTTCTAGCCCAGGAAGTTGAAAATCAATATACAAAAGATGAAATTCTGGAAATGTACTTGAATCAAGTTTATTTTGGCCATGGAGCATGGGGAATCAAGAAGGCCGCAAATATTTATTTTTCCAAAGAGGTCTCTGAATTGACCGTTGCCGAGGCAGCTTTGCTGGCGGGTGTCATTAACTTGCCATCCAAACTTGATCCTTACAAGAATTTAGACGGGGCAGTCAAGAGGCGTGATTTGGTTCTTTCGAGAATGGCGGAACATGGTTATTTGACGAAAGATGAAGAAGCAGCTGCAAAAAAAGATTCGGTGACACTTCTTATGGGGGAGAAGGAAATAGATCCATTAAGAGGTAAATATCCTTATTTTGTCGATCATGTTTTATCGGAAGCATCGAGTAAATATGGTATTAAGCTTGAGGAGCTGCTTTCAAAGGGCTACAAAATATACACGACACTGGACCAATCCATGCAGCAGTCTACAGAAACCGTGTATGCGAATGATGCCAATTTTCCAGTGGGAACGAGTGCCGAAGAACTGGTTCAAAGCGGGTCTGTCCTCCTTGATCCTGAAACGGGAGGCATAAAGGCACTTGTCGGTGGGAGAGGTAAGCATCAATTCATGGGATATAACCGGGCAACTCAACTGACAAGATCTCCTGGTTCATCCATTAAACCGCTTGTCGTATACTTGCCAGCGGTTGAAGAGGGATACGATATCACTGACCCTTTAAAGGATGAAAAAATGAGCTTTGGTGAATATGAGCCAACAAACCTTAGTGGTGAATATAAAGGAGAAGTGCCGATGTATGAAGCGGTGATGAATTCCTTGAATGTACCAACGGTTTGGCTATTGAATGAGATTGGCATCGATAAGGGGCTTGATTCACTTAAGCGGTTTGGGATTCCATATGAAAAGGATGATCGAAACCTATCGATAGCTTTGGGGGGGATGAAAAAAGGTGTGTCCCCGCTGCAGATGGCGGGAGCCTTTTCAGCTTTCGCCAACGATGGGGAAAGGATGGAAACCCATGCCATTGTAAGAATAGAAAATGCCGATGGAAAAGAGGTAGCCGCCTGGAAAGAGAAAAGCACCAAAGTGACCTCTGAAGGCGCCGTCGACAAAATGAATGCCATGCTGCTTGGAACAGTGGAATATGGCACAGCGAAAAACGCGGCTGTTTCCGGTTATGAAATAGCAGGTAAAACAGGTTCCACACAAGTTCCCATCGAAGGAATATCAGGGGTTAAAGATCAATGGTTCATCGGTTATTCACCTTCGCTGGTCGGTGCTGTATGGGCTGGATATGATAAGACGGACGAAAAGCATTATCTAACGACACACAGCAGTCAGGGAAGTGCACTCATCTTTCAAAAAATTATGTCGCAAGCTTTAAAGAATCAAGCCGCTCAATCCTTTAAAGCTCAAGATATCGGTCCGCTTATAGCTGAACAACAGGCACTTATATCTGAGCAAAAGGCAAAAGAAGAAGAGGAGCAAAAGGCAAAAGAAGAAGAGGAGCAAAGGAGACAAAATTGGATTGATAAAGGAAAGGAAATTCGGGAAGGTTTGAATAAATGGAGGGACTGGGAGTTGCCATGGTGATTCAGGAAAGAAAGAATGAACAAGCTTTTGCTTAATTCAATCAACAAAAAAGACTGTCAATAATTGACAGTCTTTCGTCGTTCTTAAAAAATGAGATTTGCTATTATGCCGATTACGACGATTGCGCCTATAACCATTAAAATGGTTCTCATATATATACACCCTCTTCATGACGTAGTTGGAATCATTTAAATATTAACGGTTTGGTTCGATTGGAATCCAAATGCACTTTCATCATTTTCTTTACAAATAGCCTGTACTTTTTCTAGCATGGCATGTACATTCTCGCCTTCAAGTATGACTTTCATGGTTGCACACTCTTGAAGAATGAGCACAAAGGATACGAAAGTCGAAAGTTTCTTGGCATCGACCAATTTATGGTTGCAGATAAAATATATATTCCCTTTAAATTCTTTTGTAACTTGATATAGATTCATGATTTGTCGCATGGATAATCTTTTATTTGTTTTGATATCAGAAGAAATCACTTTATTCATGTCGTATACTCCTTTTGTTTTTATACTTTTGGAAAAGCATAATCAAGATGTCAATTCAGCTACAACTTTTTAAAATGAACAAGTATGTTTGGTCTTTTTTATGTAATTGTTAGCGGGTCATGTTGTATATTTACCCGAGTGAAAGATTTTGAAACCTATTTGAAAATTTCAGTTTTTGAAGGGGGAACGAACAATGCTCACACTTATTAAAAATGGGGAGCTTTATGGTCCGGAATATATGGGCCAAAAAGATATCCTCTTGGTTGGAAAGCAAATTGGCTTCATTGAGGACAAGATTCATGTACCTGCCAATTTCGTTGAAATGAAAGTGATTGATGCGAGTGGTCAAATTGTGGTTCCGGGTTTTATAGATGCTCACGTACATATTATCGGCGGAGGTGGGGAAGGGGGCTTTAAAACGAGGACACCAGAAATCCAATTAACAGATGCCACTTTAGCGGGTATAACGACATTGGTAGGGGTCATCGGAACAGATGGAACGACAAGGACCATGCCAGCACTGCTTGCTAAAGCGAGAGCGCTTGAAGAAGAAGGAATTAGCTGCTTCGTTCAAACTGGTTCCTATCAAGTTCCAGTCAAGACGTTAACCGGTAAGATCGAAGATGATTTGATTCTTGTGGATAAAATTATCGGTGTTGGCGAAATAGCCATTGCCGATCATCGTTCTTCACAGCCGACTGCAGCTGAACTGGCTAAACTGGCCTCTCAGGCGCGTAATGGAGGTCTGTTGTCCGGGAAAAGCGGTATCGTCAACATTCATGTCGGCGACAGTCTAGATCATTTGCATGTAATTGAAGAAGTTGTCGAGACAACGGAAATACCGATCACTCAGTTCTACCCTACACATATAAACCGAAATCCGCATTTATTCAATGCAGGTGTGGAATATGCAAAAAAAGGGGGGTATATCGATTTTACGACAAGTACGATCCAGAAGTTCCTTGAAGAAGGCGAGGTCAAAGCAAGTACAGCAATAAAAATGGCACTGGAAAAAGGCGTTGAAATCGGGCAGATCACCATAACTTCAGATGGACAAGCCAGCCTGCCTGACTTCGATGGCGGCGGTAACCTGCGCGGTTTGAACATTGGTACATGCATGTCCTTATATGATTGTGTTGTCGATGCGATCCTTGAGGATGGAGTGACAATTGCCGATGCCATACGAGTTGTGACGGAAAATCCGGCAAACATTTTAAAACTTTCTACAAAGGGGCAGCTTGCGGTAGGTAAGGACGCCGATATCATCATGATGAAGAAAAAAACTTTAGAAATGAATAGTGTTATTGCGATGGGGCAGATCATGGTCAAAGATGGTCGAGCTGTCGTGAAAGGAACATTTGAAAGATAGATCTTTCTAATTTTGTTGGTAGGGTATTCCGCAAATGGATTGCGGTTATGGCAGGAGCGATTTCCGGTGCTTGTAATACCCCCATCAATCATGAAATGCAAAAAGACCCATAATTATATAATGGGTCTTTTTTTTATGATGGAAAATTTTGGATAGTCCAGAAATCGATCGAGCATATCAACAATTTGTAGGTAATCAATATGAAATTTCCCCATTAATGGTTCTTATTTTCAAAATGAAGGTAAGGTATCAGAAAACATATTCTAAATAAAGGTAAACTGTGAAAAATTCATTCTATTTAACATATTATTAAAAACATGGATGTATTATCCTTTTATATAAGGAAATGTAGTTTATGAAACAGCATTTAATCACAGACATAAAGACCAATAAATACATTTTGGGCTGTTATTTCATGACTGTTCAAAACCTTGGTAAGTTTGCGAAACAAATCTATCTTAAGGGGAGAAATGAAATGGAAAAGACGGGAAACCCAATAATGAAAGCGTATTCAAATGAAGTTGAGCCGGAAATATTTCGTGTATTGACTCCTGATGGGGAAATCATTGAAACGATTGATGGAAAAATCGATAAATCACTTATGTTAAAGATGTATGAGAGCATGCTCCTGCTCAGAACATTTGACCGAAAATCCATTAATCTCCAGCGCCAAGGCAGGATTGGAACTTATGCACCTTTTGAAGGACAGGAAGCATCCCAGGTAGGAAGCGCTTTAGCGTTGTCGGCAGGGGATTGGATGTTTCCCACATACCGTGATCATGGAGCGGCAATCATTCATGGGCAGGAATTATACCGTGTTTTCCTATACTGGATGGCGCATTTTGATGGCTCAATTTGTCCAGAAGGAAAAAGGATATTGCCTCCAAGTGTTCCAATTGCCACTCAAATGGTTCATGCCGTTGGAACGGCTTGGGCAAGTAAGATTAGGGGCGAAAAGAATGTTAGCATTGCTTATTTTGGTGATGGAGCCACTTCTGAAGGGGACTTTCATGAGGCACTGAATTTTGCTGGCGTTTATAAAACCCCAACAATCTTTTTCTGCCAAAATAATGGCTACGCGATCAGTGTCCCTTTTGAAAAGCAATCGGCATCCAAAACAATATCCCAGCGGGCTGCCGCTTATGACATCCATGGGGTGCGAGTGGATGGAAATGATATTTTCGCAGTATGGCTGACTGTAAAGCAGGCTGTCGAAAGAGCGCTTAAAGGGGAAGGACCTACATTAATCGAAGCCATTACCTTTCGTTATGGCGCCCATACTACTGCAGACAATCCGAACATATATCGCGATCAGGACGAAATTTCAACGTTCTGGAGGGAAAACCGGGATCCCATTACACGTCTTAGAAAGTATTTGAATACCGAGGGTCACTGGAATGAAGAGCAGGAGGAATTGGCGTTAAAACAATTCAACGAACTGATTGATGCTCACCTTCAAAAAGCCGAAGGGTATCCAAAATCCGACCCGCTCGAAATGTTTAACCATGTATATGCCGAGGAGTCATGGCATTTAAAGGAACAGAAGCAGGAATTGAACCAAATCTTAAGGAAAGGCGGGAAGAAATAATGGGCAGAAATTTAACGATGCTCCAGGCTATTACGGAAGCGATGGACCAAATGCTGGCTCATGATGATCGCGTGATGATCATGGGTGAGGATATTGGAGTGAATGGCGGGGTTTTTCGATCGACGGAAGGACTTTATGAGAAGTATGGAAAAGATCGAGTCCTGGATACGCCATTAGCTGAATCCGGAATCATCGGCTCTGCCATTGGTTTAGCCCTTAACGGAATGCTGCCCATAGTAGAGATACAGTTTCTCGCCTTTATTTATCCGGGATTCGAACAACTCGTTTCCCATGCTGCCCGTATGAGGTATCGTACCCGTGGGCAATTTGGGGTGCCCCTTTTAATCCGTACGCCATATGGTGCCGGAATCAGGGGACCTGAACTTCATTCCGAAAGTGTCGAAACCTTCTTTGCCCATACCCCGGGTTTAAAGGTGGTTGCACCCAGTAATCCATATGACGCAAAAGGGCTGCTCATTTCAGCCCTCGAAGATCCAGATCCGGTGATTTTTTTGGAACCGACTAAATTGTATCGGGCTTTTAAGGAAGAAGTTCCCGAAGAAATGTACCGAATACCAATCGGGCAAGCAAAAGTGGTCCAGGAGGGAAGCAATCTGACCATTTATGCATGGGGGGCCATGTTAAGGGAGGCATTGAATGCCGCGAAAAAGATTGAAGCAGAAAAAGGCTGGAAGTGTGAAGTGGTCGATCTTCGAACATTATACCCTTTAGATAGGGATACGATCGTGCAATCCATTAAAAAGACAGGTCGTGCATTAATCGTCCATGAAGCTCATAAGACTGCCGGATTAGGTGCGGAGATTATCTCCATCATTAATGATGAAGCTCTTATTTACCTGAAAGCGCCGATTAAGCGTGTAACAGGTTTTGATGTACCGGTTCCGCCGTTTACAATAGAAGATCATTATTTACCGACTGTTGACCGTGTAAAACAAGGAATTGTCGAAACGTTATCATTTTAATTGTGATTAAGGGAGAAGGAGGATGACGCATGATGGAATTTAAACTTCCTGATGTAGGGGAAGGGATGCATGAAGGGGAAATTATCCAATGGCTCATCAAAGAAGGGGAGGCGGTCAAACAGGACCAACCCATTGTTGAGGTGCAAACGGATAAAGTCAATGCGGAATTGACGGCTCCTGCAGCGGGAGTGGTCAAGAAAATATTTTTTTCCGAAGGGGATATCGTGGAAGTGGGAACCACTATATTCACAATTCAGGAAGAGAACGATGTGTCAGTTCCGGATACAAACATTAGTGAAGAAGAAAACCAAGTCGGGCAATCCGGTGATGTAAAAGTAAATGCGGAGCATATTACGACTAAACAGCACCATCAGGCAGTGCGTGCGTTGGCAACCCCATTTGTGCGTCAAATGGCCAGGGAAATGAAGATTGATATCGAGAAGGTTAAAGGTTCCGGTCCGGCTGGGCGAATTACCGAAAGTGACCTGAAGCAGTTTAAAGAAAATGATTCGATTACACGGGAAGATGCCAAACAGCATGATGACAAGACTGGTCAAGAGATGGCCCCGATGAAGGATGCCGTACTGGCAAATGGTTTGGAAAATGAGCGGGAAGAGCGGATTCCGCTTAAAGGCATTCGTAAAAAAATCGCTGAACATATGGTAAAGTCCGTTTCGACCATTCCTCATGTAACGCATGTAGATGAATTGGAAATGGACCGATTGAAGGAATTTAAAAGTCAATTAAAGGAGTACTCAGATGATAAGGATATAAAATTGACTTTTTTGCCGTTTTTCGTTAAAGCCATTGTCATCGCTTTAAAGGAGTTCAAAACATTAAATGCTTCAATTGATGAAAGAACCAATGAAATCATCCTGAAAAATTATTATCATATTGGGATTGCGACGAATACGAAAGAGGGTCTCATTGTTCCTGTGATCAAACATGCCGATCAAAAAACCATTTTCCAACTGGCTGATGAAATCAGGCAATTGGCAACCCAAGCTCGTGAAGGGAAGTTGAGTATAAACCAAATCACAGGCAGTACATTTACCATCAGCAATGTAGGACCGATTGGAGGGATGCACGCTACCCCGATCATTAACTATCCGGAAGCTGCCATATTGGCTTTGCATAAAATGGAACATCGCATGGTCGTTCGCGATTTGGAAGGTGTTATCCGTTTAATGATGAATATGTCTCTTTCTTTCGATCATCGTTTGATTGATGGGGTAACAGCGGTGCACTTTACCAATAAAATTAAGGAATTGCTGGAAAATCCAATTCGTTTAGTTGTGGAGATGAGATAAATGGTAGTAGGGGAAGTTGCTGTTGAGACGGATGTTGTCATCATGGGAGGAGGTCCGGGAGGATATGCTGCGGCTATCCGTCTCGGCCAGTTAGGAAAATCGGTCGTGCTGGTTGAAAAGGATAAGTTGGGCGGGGTTTGCCTTAATCGGGGCTGTATACCTTCAAAAGCATTGATTCACGCAGCTGATCAATACCATGGGCTTAACGATTTAGGGAAAATGGGAATCCGGCTGCCTCAGGAAAGAACCACTATGGACTTGGGGGTTTGGCAGGATTGGAAAGGGGGCATCACATCCCAGTTGGGGCATGGTATTGCCCATTTGTGTAAGGAAAACGGAGTGACGGTGGTTAAAGGCCAAGCAATTTTTTTATCTGATGACCGCATTGGAGTTGAAACCGGTGGTGATTTTGAAACCTACAAGTTTGAACAGGCAATTATTGCGACAGGGTCCAGGCCTTTCATTCCATCCTTCATAAAAGTCGATGGAGAATATATATTGGATTCAACATCATCTTTGCAGCTGAATGAAGTTCCAGCGAGCTTGTCGATCATTGGCGGAGGATATATCGGAATCGAGCTGGGTATGGCATTTGCAAAGTTAGGGACTAAAGTGACCATCATTGAGATGGCCAATCGCATACTCCCTCAAGTTGCTGAAAACCTGGTAAAGGACGTCACCCGGAATGCCAAGAAGCTTGGGATCAATATCAAAACATCCTCGAGGGTAGAGAAAGCGAGTGTAGTGGATGGTCAAGTGCATCTTCTTGTTTCCTCGGAAGAACAGGGTACGGAAGCGGTCGTGAGCGAAAAGACCCTGGTTACAATTGGAAGAATTCCTAACACGGAAGAAATTGGCCTGAATCGGGCTGGAGTGACGGTTGGTGAGAAAGGACATATAGCAGTGGATATGGAATGCCGTACAAATGTGCCGCACATCTTTGCCATCGGTGATACTACGCCTGGTCCGGCACTTGCCCATCGAGCGTCCAAACAGGGAATCGTGGCAGCTGAAGTGATAGCGGGGCTGCCAAGTGCCGTTGACTCGCCTTATGTTCCCTATGTAATCTTCTCGGACCCACAAATAGCTGGTGTTGGTTTAAGCCGTGAAGAAGCTGAACAACAGGGATACAGCGTAAAGGTTGGCAAATTTCCGTTCAGTGCCAACGGAAGGGCGCTTGCAACGAATGAAACGGAGGGATTTGCAGAAGTCATCGTGGATGCCAATAGTCATATATTGCTTGGAATGCATATGGTAGGTGCTGATGCTTCCAACCTTATAGGTGAAGGGGTCCTTGCCCTTGAGCTGGCGGCTCGGGTCGAAGATATAGCCCTCAGCATGCATCCTCATCCGACCTTGACCGAGGGGTGGCTGGAAGCGGCTGAAGCAGTTTTGGGACATGCAATTCACATCGTAAATAAATAGGAAAAGGTAAATTCATGGGGATTACCAATGTAGTCCCCGATTAGAATGTTTTATCTTAATGGAGTCAAAGACCCGAAAGGCAAGGCTATCAGTAAATTCACTCCATTTGGAATTATGTCCCGGCGTTTGACCAAACAGGGGCCGTATTGGCCTGCAATGATTCCCTCTTGTAAAACCATCGGCATATTGATATCATTTTTACTTTGGGGAAGTATAGAGTTTTCAATAAGGCTTTGGATCCTTCCACTCCTAAACCATAACGGTTGATGAGATAACAAATCTATTCGCCATTCAACGATTAAATGGGTTTAATTTATACGAGAAAATTATGGAATGAAGGAGGCAAATGTAATGGAGTCAAAAGGTGGGTCATTGCAAAAGAAATTATTGCCGAGGCATATTAGCATGATGGCAATGGGAGGGGCAATAGGTACTGGGATTTTTAAAGGAAGTGCCGAAACCATATCGTTAGCAGGGCCAGGAGTCATATTCACTTATATTTTTGCAGGATTGTTATTGCTAGTAGTCATGGGTGCCATAGCGGAAATGGCAATTGTCTATCCAAATACGAATATGAAAGGCTTCGTTCAGAAAGCATTCGGTAAGCGCCTTTCCTTCATCGTAGGCTGGATGTATTGTTTTATGTGGCTGTCCGTTTGTGTGATTGAGGTAGTGGTGGCAGGAAGCTTTTTGCAGTATTGGCTCCCGGCAATCCCGCTATGGATATTAAGTTTAGGGTGTGCGGCCTTCATCATTGGGATTAACATGATGAATGTCAAAAATTATGGTGAATTCGAATTTTGGTTTGCCGGCATTAAAATTACAATGATCATCTTATTCATCATATTGGGAGCCTGTATTTTATTTGGTGTGATCCCAAGCGGCGGATCTAATTATCTGCAAAACTTCACAGGGCATGGAGGATTTTTCCCGAATGGGTGGATGTCCATCTTTTCGGCATTACTGATCGTCATGTTCTCCTATGGCGGCTCCGAGTTAATAGGGGTGACGGTAACGGAAGCAAAGGATGCAGAACGCATTTTACCTAAGGTCATTAAAAACTATATTTGGAGAGTTGTATTATTCTTCACCTTACCGATACTTGTAATCTGCGGTTTGATTCCGTGGAATGAAATCGGCGACCAGGCAAGTCCGTTTGTACAGGTTTTGTCAATGTCAGGTTTTCAGGGATCTGCACATATCATGAATTTCATTTTGATTACGGCCGTCTTATCTGCCGCTAACTCTGGAATATATGGGTGTACCCGAATGCTACATTCTTTAGCTGCAGAAGGGGAAGCTCCCAAGTCGTTCTCTTATGTATCAAAAAATGGCGTTCCCTTGTATAGTTTGATATTAAGTGCTTTTGTATTGATTGTCGGCTCCATGATTACTTTCGTTGCACAGGACAAGGCATTTACTCTATTAATGGCATTTCCGGGTTTTGTAGTATCACTTGTATGGATCAGCATCTGTTTAGCGCAGCTTAAACTTCGCAATTCATATCCCAAAGCTCCCAGTTTTAAGTTGTGGGGATTTCCATATATAACCTTGTTTACCGTAATCACGTTAAGCATCATTTGTGTCACGTTCGTTTTCAGTGATCAGAATCGAATCAGTATCATTACTTGCCTGATTGTGTTGGCTGCCTTAATCTTGATTTCAATTTTTAAATTTAAAAGAGTGGACAAACAGGAAACACCTATAATAGAAAAAAAAATCGCTAAATAAATCTGCATAAAAGATACGACATGGGCAAAGGCGTCCATGTCGTTTCTTTCATTACTGATCACTGATATTCTGCAACTTCATTTCGATTGGTCATCTCCAGATGTTTTCTTGATTATATGTTGTAAGGATGCTATGAATCTCTCGTTCTCAAGCGGAGTGCCGATTGTCACGCGGATGGTATTTTCATAGCCTAGCAAATGACCTGAACGGATGATGACACCCTGAATTAATAACTTCTCAAAAATGTCCTTGCCAGGCTGGTTCAATTTAACCATCAAGAAGTTGGCATGTGAAGGGAAGAATGTCAAACCCATCTTGCTTAGTTCATTTTCTAAATATCTTCTTCCTTCCTCATTCTTACGAACACAATTCTCAACAAATGAATGGTCGTCGAGGGAAGCGAATGCCGCAGCCTGTGCCAAACGATTGGTATTGAAGGGTTCCTTCACTTTAACTAGCTCTTGTATGATGGAAGCGTCCATTAAACCGTATCCGATCCTTAAAGCAGCCAGTCCATAAATCTTTGAAAAAGTGCGTAAGATAACCAGATTTGAATGCGTATTGAGAAGCGGTAAGGTTTCTAAATATTCTGCATCATCGACATATTCATAGTATGCTTCATCAACGATCAGTAAAATATGCTTCGGCACCTTCTCGATGAAAGAGCGTAACTTTTCTTTTTGAACGATCGTTCCTGTCGGATTATTGGGATTACAGACGAATATCATTCTCGTTTTATCTGTTATGGCTTCATACATACCCTGAAGGTCATGTACACCATTGGTAAGAGGAATCTTTACAGGTATGCCGCCGTCAATCAATACATTCGTTTCATAGCGTGGAAATGTCACATCAGCCATGATGACTTCATCATTTTGTTGGATATAGGTTCGTGTCAACAAACGTATCACTTCATCAGATCCATTGCCCATAATGATATGATCTTTATTGATATTCAAGTTTCTTGCCAGTTTTTCAGCTAATGCAGGCGCCATGCCTTCAGGATAAAAGGAGGTTTGCTCCATTTCGTTAAGCATGGCTTCTTTTGCTAGAGGTGAGTAACCGAATGGGTTCTCATTGGATGCCAATTTAACGATCGTTTCAAGACCAAGTTCACGTTGCACTTCTTCAATTGGTTTGCCGGAAACATATGGACGAATGCTTTCGATGTTTTGTCGAACCGGGATTTTCGTAAAGGTCAATGCAGGTTCCTCCCTTTGGTAAAGTTCTGAATTTTCTTTTTCTATTTGATTATTTTAATGATAGAATATTAACTGTTAAAATTACATACAAAAAAGAACGTATTTTTCGCTATCCATACAACATTTTAAAGAAATATATGCTTATATTCCTTCATTATGAAAGGCGGTTGCTTCATGGATGAAATAGATGTCAGTTTACTGGAACTTTTACAAAAAGATGGACGAATTACGATTAGTGAACTATCGAAGAAATTGGCTCTCAGTCGACCTAGCATCTCTGAACGTATGTACCGCCTGCAAGAAAAGGGAATCATTGAGGGGTTCAGCGCAAGGGTTTCCCCTTTGGCAATAGGAAGGGGTGTACTTGTGTTCATTCAGGTGAGTGAACTTAAGGTTCCTGTTTCCGATTTTGAGCAATTGGTGAAAAATGATTTAGACATTATCGAGTGCCACCGTGTAACAGGAACAGTTGGATATTTTTTGAAAGCGGCTTTAGCTGATATGGACAGCATGAGATTACTGATAGATCGATTAATACCCTATGGACATCTGAATACATCCGTGGTTTTGACATCCCCGGTACCTTCCCGCTCCATCCTTCCTAGGATCAATGAAATGGAGGATCATGGTGCGAAATCCTAAGTGGAATTTCAACCGATCCTTGTAAATGGGTTTGCACGGAAACTAATGAAGGTTTACAGAAAGGAACGAGGCGCGGTGCCTGTTCCTTTTTTGGTGTTATTATAAATCCATCAAAGCCCCGAAATATTGCTGGGCCGTTGTAAAACAAATGAATGCCAATAGTTCAGAAATCTCTTCATCACTGAATGCCTCCTTCAATACTAGGAAAAACTTTTCCTCCGTTTTTTCACGTTGCAAGAGGAATACTTCCGCAAAGGCGATTGCATAGCTTTCTTTCATATCTTCCGGCTGTAGTGGAATCCCTTTTGCCTGACAATATGAGCAGCCATTACCGTATGCCAGAACTCTTCTGACGTTTTCCTTTAACTTCTTTGAAAGTTTCCCATCTGCAGATAAGCAATCTGAGAGCTCCGACCATTTATGCGTAATCTCTTCAGAATGAAATAATCTTTGAAATGGACTGGATCCCTGCGATGATTCTTTTATTCTTGTCATGTACATCTCTCCTTTGAGATAATCCTAATATAAAAGTCCAGGAATTTTAATTCCGTTTGTAAAGCATTGCGGTTTAATATTGAATAAATGTAAAGAAAGGAAGGTAAATATTTATATAATGAAAATTGATGAAAAAGACCAGAGCATCCTTGCTGAATTAACATTGAATAGCCGAATTTCCATGAGGGAATTGGCAAAGAAAGTAAACCTCTCCGCTCCCACTGTTGCCGAACGGGTACGGCAAATGGAGTCGTTCGGGATCATTAAAGGGTATGTTGCCGAGATTGATCATAAAAAGATCGGTTTTCCAATTGAGTGTATCGTGGAAGCGACGATAAAAAATGGGGAATATGAGAAATTCAAAAAGTATATCTCCAAGGTGCCGAATGTTGACTTTTGTTATCGAATTGCCGGGCAGGCTTGCTTTATGCTGAAAATCCACAGTGAGAGTCTTGAAGAAGTGGAGGAATTCATCAATCGGACCATTCCGTTTGCGGCAACCGTTACCCATGTGATCCTTTCCCAGGTGGAGCGGGAAGTGGAATGAGTATTTTTTTCTAACATGATGTGTGCAGCGCCTGGATATTTCCAGGTGTTTTTTTGGCGATTAATGCTTTCGGTGATTCAATTAGAATAAGCTATTGGAATAAGGGGTACATGTAATAATGGATTCGAATCTGAAAAGGTGGGTGAGGCATTATGGAGGGAACGGAAGACTATAAACCTGAACTAGCCAGAGAAGCAGTTAATGTGATTGAAAATGTAGCTGGAACACATCCTGGTTATCGGCGTGCGCATGCAAGGGGATATGTTTATGAGGGGGTTTTTACCCCAAACGGAAAAGCATCCCCATTAACGGTGGCTCCGCATCTTCAGGATGAAGCTGTGCCGGTGATCATTCGGTTTTCAAATAGCTCGCCTATTCCAAGCCATCCTGATGCCATTTCCCCTGTAAAGGGCATGGCCGTCAAGTTTCAATTGCCGAATGGAGAGGAATCAGATCTTATTACTGTGACCATTCCGTTATTCTTTGCGAAAACACCGGAAGCGTTTGTTGATATTGCTGACTTTTTCAAGTCTGTCAAAGAAGGTTTCCCCAATCTGAAAGAGCTTGCAAAAATCCTGTGGAAATACCCTGAAAGCAAGGCAAGCCTGCAAATGCTTAAAGAAATGCGTTCTCCAGCCAGTTTCTCAACGTGTCAATATTACTCCATTCATGCATTCTATTTCATTAATGCGGAAGGAAGGCGGCAGGCCATCAAGTACGAGTGGGTACCTGATGCCGGCCTTAGTATGCTAGAAAAAAAGGAGGTGGCCAAGCATTCGCCGGAGTATCTGGATGAAGAAATGGAAGAGAGGCTCAAGCAAGGTCCGGTGGGCTTTAAATTGAACATCCAAATAGGAGGGGAAAATGACCCTACTGACGATCCAACCACAGCTTGGTCGGAAGATAAACAGGTAATCACGATAGGGCATTTAATGATTTCCAGAAAATCGGCAGTGTTTAAAGATACTTTAATGTTTGATCCAACCAATATTCCTGAAGGAATCGAATGCTCGGAAGACCGAATCTTGCATTTTCGCCATAGTGCGTATGCCGTCTCTTATGAACGTCGGATAAATAACAAATGAATGAAATCAAGAAAAAAGGGAATTCCCTTACTATAAGGGTTCCCTTCAGACTGTTGGCGAACTTACTTTAAGAAACAAACTTCATTTCCTCGGACTGAGCCAAGCCTCATCAAAGCAAACGCCTGTGGGGTCTTGGCTAGCCAGTTATTCGGCAGGAGTGTCGCAAATTTCTTCAATTTTACAAGGGTCTCATTTATATAACAGTAAAAAAACATGAAGGAGAACCTAGTATGTTTTAAAAAATCATGGTTCGGAGACCAATCCGAACCCCTTTTTCTTATGTTTACATTTTTCCGGATCTGAATATGGTGTAGAGCATAAGTAAGAACATCAGGGTTGCAACGACAAATCCAATCTCGATAACCGGTATCTTCCATAGGATCAAGGTTTCCCCGCCTATTGCAGAGCCGATAATGAGACCGACCATGATTATGCTGAATGCTAGCAGGATAATACTGAAAGACAGCCGGTTCGAGATTTGATCAAGCTTATGTAAAAAAACTTGGAGTTCGGGAATGTTGATATCGAGCCGCAATTTCCCTTTTTTAATGATACCTGTCACTTCCCTGATATCCTTGGGCAATTCGGCAATGGCTTCAGCAGACTCGATGAATTGATTCCAGGCGTTCTTCGCAATGTTTTTGGGATTGTAGCGTTCCTTAAAAAGCCTTTCCCCAAAAGGTTCAGCTGCCTTCATAATGCTGAAATTCGGATCTAATCCTTCTACAATGGCCTCCATGGTAAGCAAAGCCTTGCCGAGCATCGTGAATTCGGGAGGGATTTGGACTTGATGCCGATTGGCAACCGTGAACAGGTCATTGACAGCTCCGCCTAAGCTGATTTGGCTCAATGGGATATCATAATATTTATTTCGCAGTTCATCGATATCCCCTCTTAATGGTGCCATGTCGATTTCGTCCGTCAGGAGGCCCATCTCTGAAAGCGTCTTGATCAATCCATTGGTGCTGCCTCGTTTCAGATTAATGACAAGCGAGGCGAATTGAAACTTCGTTTCTTCCTCCAGCCGTCCCACCATTCCGAAATCCATGAGTGCAACGACATTCCCGGGCAAAATGATGATATTGCCAGGGTGGGGATCGCCGTGGTAAAAGCCATCGATCAATATTTGCTGAAGCATGGAATTCGCTAATCTTTCCGCGATTTGCCGGCGATCATAACCTTCTTCATCAAGCTGTTTATAATGATTGATCTTAATTCCTTGAATGAAATCCATCGTCAGGACCCTTTTTGTGGAAAACTCCCAATGGATCCTTGGTACCTTAAACCCTTGATCATCGATGAATTGCTTGGCTATTCTTTCCCCGTTTCGTCCCTCGGAGTTATAATCGAGTTCTGCACGGAGTGATTTAGCGAATTCATCAATCATTTTTCTGATTTGGTAGCGTCTTGCCCAAGATATGCGTGCTTCCATTAGTCTTGCCAAATCATCGAGAATTTCCAAATCCGTTTCCACAGTCGGCAGGATATCGGGCCGCTGCACTTTGATTGCTACGACTTCCTGTGATGGAAGCCGTGCCGTATGGACCTGCCCAATCGAAGCGGTTGCAAGTGGGGTTTCATGAAATTCAAGAAAAATGTTTTCCAAAGAATCACCCAATTCGGCTTCGACAATTTTGCGAACCCTCTCAAATGGAAAGGGGGTGACCTGGTCCTGTAGCTTTTCAAGTTCGCGGACGATTTCGTCAGGAACGAAATCACGCCTCGTACTTGCAATCTGACCAAGTTTAATGAATGTAGGTCCCAAGCTTTGTAATATCGTATGCAGCCGCACTCCAATTGAGCGGAGGTTCAGGTTTTCATCGGGTTGGAGTTTCGATGCAGCTTTGCTCTCGGATAATCCCAGACGATAGATGAAGTAACCAAAACCATTTTTCAAGAAGGCATTAATGATTTCTTGGTAACGATGTGCGTGTTTCAGTCGCTTGCGAAACATTCAAGTACCTCCTGATTAGGATTGTATGTTTTGGTTCTGTTTTTCCAAAATCGCGATACGGCGTTCCAATTCCTGAACTTCTTCTTTAGTTGCCAAGTTTAGGCCATTGATCGCTTGGTTGACTTTGGCCATGACGGAAACATCCAGCTGCTTTTGGGCTTGTTCCCCTTTTTCGACCCATTGCTTAATAAGAACCTTGGAATCTTCTTTTGAGATATCGCCTTTTTTCACAAGAGAGTCCACTGCTTTTTCAATTTGCTCTTTTGTAGCAGCGGCAGCACCTAATCCTAAAGAAAACACATTTTTTAATAAGTCCATTTTTACATTCCTCCAATATAAATTTTCACACTGTAAGAAAGATAATGGCGGATGCCTTTCACCGTGGTTCATTCTTGTTGTTATTATCTATCATACATCACTTTAGGGCCGCTACAAAAATATAAGGGTCTGCAGATTTTTGATGATAAGGAAAAGGATTAGTTGATCAGTCGTGGAAATGTTTGAAGTGAAGCGAATTGGATATTATGATAGGGACAAATCTGTGAAAGTGGTGATGGAATAATGGGATTCGCAAATAAAACGGTGATTGTAACAGGCGCTTCGAATGGTATAGGGAGAGGCGTGGCAAAGGGATATGCAGAAAGCGGCGCTTCTGTCGTTCTCGCAGATTTGGACGAGCGTGAAGGTGTTCTGTATGTGGAAGAGCTCAAAAGTAACGGTCATGAAGCCATGTTCGTTAAAACGGATGTACGTAAGGAGGCTGACATCCAACATTTGATGGATGTAACTTTAAAAACATATAAGTCCATTGATATATTAATCAATAATGCAGGAAAGGCATTATTCAAATCGCTTTATGATCTGACGATTGAGGAATGGGACGATATGATGAATACGAATTTGCGCAGTGTTTTCCTTTGTTCCCGGGCAGCCACAGAATCGATGCGGAAAAATGAAAAGGGCGGTGCAATCATCAATATAGCATCAACCAGAGCGATAATGTCTGAGCCGGATTCGGAATCCTATGCCGCGACAAAAGGAGGGATCAAAGCACTGACACATGCACTTGCCGCTTCTTTAGGCAAAGAGAAAATTACGGTCAATTCGATTTCTCCGGGATGGATTGAAACGGGAGATTATGACTCGCTGAGGGATAAAGATCATCAGCAGCATTTTTCCAATCGGGTTGGCAAACCGGAAGACATTGCAAGGGCCTGTCTTTATTTGACGGCAACGGAAAATGATTTCGTTACAGGTGCGGATCTTATCGTGGATGGAGGCATGACAAGAAAAATGATGTACGAGGAGTAACTCATTTTTTCCGATAGAGATATTGCAGTTCAGTTCCGAGCTCACGGTTGAGCAGCTGTTCCATTTCTTCAAGCTCCTTTATGCCGATAGGGGCATCGGCAGCTGTCCAGTGAACGGTATAAACAAAATAGTAATCTCTTATTTTTCGGAAAATAACAGGCGAATTCGGGAATTGATCAAAAATTGCCCTGATATTATAGCGTCTCATGTAGGACCACTTAACAAGCTGCATGTAGCTACCCATCCTTTTCAAAAGAGATCAATGACTGCCAGGATGGCAGCCATTGGTCGGTTCTTATTTATCGTTGAATAAATTGAATAAGCCTCTAGCTACGCTGCCTTCTTCGGATGATCCTCCATTTTGCGGCGCTGCAGCAAATACACGGCTGGCAAGCCGGCTGAATGGCAATGATTGCACCCATACGGTTCCGGGTCCTTTTAATGTTGCAAAGAATAAACCTTCGCCCCCGAATAAAGCGGTTTTCACGCCTTTTACAGATTCAATATTATAATCTACCCCGCTAGTCATTGCCACTAAACATCCTGTATCGACGCGTAAAATCTCTCCTGCTGCCAATTCTTTTTTATGGATCGTACCGCCGGCATGAACGAAGGTCATTCCATCTCCTTCAAGTTTTTGCATGATGAAGCCTTCACCGCCAAAGAAGCCTGCCCCTATTTTTCTCTGAAACTCAATTCCGACCGAAACGCCTTTTGCTGCCGCCAGGAAAGCGTCTTTTTGACATATGATTTTCCCGCCGAGCTCGCTTAAATCCATCGGGATGATTTTACCTGGATAAGGCGAGGCGAATGAAACGTGTTTTTTATCTCGTCCTTCATTCGTAAAAGCCGTCATGAAAAGACTCTCACCAGTAAGGAGCCGTTTCCCGGCACCGAATAGCTTACCCATCATTCCGCTGTCGCCATTCGAAGACCCATCGCCAAAGATGGTTTCCATCTTGATTCGATCTTCCATCATCATTAAACTTCCAGCTTCGGCAATCACCGTTTCCCGAGGGTCCAATTCCACTTCAACAAACTGCATGTCATCTCCATATATTTTAAAATCTATTTCATGGTTATTCATTTTCCATTCCTCCTATCCGCCTTGTTTTCATTGTAAAAGATAAACTCTTAACCTGCCAATATTTTTCGTTTTCCGCCGTAATTTATATATTTTTTGTTTTCAAGGGTATATCTAGTAAAATGAAGAAAGAAAAACAGCATGACACTTAAGCTGAAATGAAACGTAATCTTAAGTGTAGGGGGAGACAACCATGGAGACTTACATATTATCATTGGACCAGGGAACGACAAGTTCGCGGGCCATTTTATTTAATAAAAGCGGGGAAGTCTTGCATATTGCGCAAAAGGAATTCACCCAATATTTTCCGAATCCTGGATGGGTGGAGCATAACGCCAATGAAATTTGGGGTTCCATTTTATCGGTAATCGCGTCCTGCCTTTCGGAAATGAATGTAAAGCCGGAACAAATCGCTGGAATTGGCATAACGAATCAACGGGAGACGACCGTGGTATGGGATAAGGAAACAGGTCTGCCTATCCATCATGCCATCGTCTGGCAATCCCGGCAGACAAGCGAAATTTGCACTCATTTGAAGGATGAGGGTCTCGATGACTTATTTTTGCAGAAAACCGGTTTGTTGATTGATGCTTATTTTTCCGGTACAAAGGTGAAATGGATTCTCGACCATGTAGATGGGGCACGGGAAAAGGCTGAAAACGGAGACTTATTGTTTGGTACGATCGATACGTGGCTGATATGGAAACTTTCGGGTGGTAAAGCACATATAACCGATTATTCGAATGCTTCAAGGACGCTGATGTATAACATTCATGACCTGAAGTGGGACGAAGAGCTGCTGGAAATCCTGCAAGTGCCGCAAACGATGCTCCCGGATGTTCGCTCTTCATCAGAGATATACGGGAAAACAGCGCCACACCATTTCTTTGGACACGAAATCCCGATTGCCGGAGCAGCTGGAGATCAACAGGCAGCTTTGTTCGGCCAAGAATGCTTTGAAAAAGGAATGGCCAAGAATACGTATGGCACCGGATGCTTTATGCTGATGAATACAGGAGAAAAGGCAGTGAAATCAGAGCATGGCCTGTTGACCACGATTGCATGGGGACTGAAAGGAAAAGTCGAATATGCCTTGGAAGGCAGTATTTTTGTCGCAGGTTCGGCCATACAATGGTTAAGGGATGGGCTGAAACTCTTGCATGATCCGAAAGACAGTGAAAAGTATGCTTTGCGGGTCACTTCAGCCGATGGAGTCTATGTAGTCCCCGCATTTGTTGGATTAGGCACCCCTTACTGGGATAGTGATGTCAGGGGAGCTGTATTCGGACTGACAAGGGGGACATCGAAGGAGCATTTCGTCCGGGCAACATTGGAAGCGTTAGCTTACCAGACAAAAGATGTCCTTAGCGCCATGGAAGTCGATTCAGGGATTAACCTAAAGTCATTGAGGGTCGATGGCGGGGTTGTCAAAAACAACTTCTTGATGGAATTTCAAAGCGGTCTCCTGAATGTCCCCGTCGAAAGACCGGTTATTAGTGAAACGACAGCGTTAGGCGCAGCGTATTTGGCTGGACTCGCTGTCGGGTATTGGGAAAGCCAGGAAGAGATTTCAAAGCTATGGGCCGCCGATAAGAAATTCGAACCTAAGATGGAAGAACAGGAACGGAAGGATTTATATACTGGCTGGAAAAAGGCAGTTCAGGCGGCAACGGTTTTTAAATAGAGTAAGTAAGGGTATTATTAGTAGAGGAGAGAGATGAATACAGAACGTCCAAACATAATAAAGGGGTGGTAATATGTTAGTTAAGGATTTCATGATAAGGGAAGTCTATGTAGCCCGTCCGAATTTTACATTAAAGGAAATTCTGCGAATCTTAATCGAAAATAAAGTGGGCGGGGTACCGGTCGTGGATGAACATGATAGGCTATTGGGAATGGTTACGGACGGGGATATCCTTCGTTATTTGACACCTGCAGAAGAAGCCATCATGGGGTATTTCACATACATTACGGTTCTTCCCGGTGAAGAATTGGATGAAAAGGTTACATCCAAAATGCATGATAAAGTCTCACAAATCATTAAAAATAAAAGGATAACAAAGCTTTCCCCCGAAGATCCGTTAGATGAATTGATAAAGGTCCTTTCCAAGCATCATTTCAAGAAAATCCCCGTCGTGGACAAAAATGATAAAGTCGTCGGCATCATCAGCAGAGGAGATGCACTTAGGGCTCTATATAAGGAATTCGTTCAAAAGCTCGAATAAATGGAGCATCAAAAAAGGCCTGCTCGTAATCGAGCAGGCCTTTTTTTGTAATTATCATTGAGTGCTTTCTACTGCCTTATCTGCATCAGATTCACCTTTTGCTCTTTTTTCCTTCAATTTAAAGTAGGCGTCCATTACGTCCCGCCCGATCCGTTTGTTAATATCATCAGAGGGCTTGCCTTGATACACCCATGGCACGACGACAGAGAATGCCACTTCCGGATTATTGTGAGGTGCATAACCTACAAGTGTCAGATTGATAGTCGGGACTGGCGCGCTATATTGATTCCTCCGCGGTCCATCGTAAAAGGCCTCGGCAGTCCCCGTTTTTGCTGCCGCACGGTAGGATTTGCCGCCGAAATATTTATATGCCGTCCCGCCTGGCTCCTGGGCAACCTGCCTGAATCCTTCCTGGACACGCTGGATCCAAACGTCTTTCCCACCTAAATCGTTTAACACTTTGGGACTCATTGTTTTAAAGACGCTGCCCAATTCATTGTGTTCGTTGGATGGATTCCTGATTTCCTTAACCATATGTGGCTCAAGCCTTTTTCCGCCATTTGCAATCGTCGAAACGTACTGTGCCAATTGCATTGGTGTATATGTATCATACTGGCCAATCGATAAATCCAGCAGTAATCCATCTGTAGACATGTCGACGCCTTTAAACCCTACGGATTCATTAGGCAGGTCGATGCCGGTACGGACACCCAAGCCGAATTGGGCATAATGATTCCGCATGATGGCATAAGCTTCCCGGTTGATTCCTAACGGTCGATGAGGGATATAATGACCGCCGGCAATTCTGATCGCCGTCATGAACATATAAACATTCGACGATTTTTTTAAAGCGGATACATCCGTTACATATCCTAAAGGGCTATAAGATTTTTTTGGTTCGGCACCAGCTAATAAAAGTGGATGGTCATGAAATGCTGACCCTGGTGCGATGGCTCCTGTCTGAAAGCCCGTGTAGACCGTAGCCCCTTTAACAGATGACCCCATCGTATAGGAGGTCGTAATGTTTCCAAGGGCGAAATCGTTCATTTCGGTCAATCCGGTTTTACTGTTGCGGCCGTATTGCCTGCCGGCCATCGTAATCACCTCGCCTGTATTCGGGTCCATTAAAACGACGAAGGCACGATCCAATAAGTAGGTATTTCCCCTAGCCTTAGTTCTGCGCAATTCATTTTCGATGATTTTTTCAACCTGTTGCTGCAGCTCCATATCAATTGTCAGGACCAAGTCTTTACCGCTTTGCCCTTCAGTGAGGGTATTCGTTTTGATGACTTCCCCTTTGCTCAGCACATTTTCAATCCGCGTCTTTTGACCGCGCAGGACATCTTCATATTGTTTTTCGATATAACTTTTTCCGACCCGGTCATTCCTGGTATAGTCGCGTGCCAGATAATAGTCAATATTTTCACTGGGAATGCCTTCTTCGGAAGAAGAGACCTTGCCAAGAACCGAGCGGAGGGTCTCATCATACTTATAGGTCCTTTCCCAATCCGTCGTTACGTCCACGCCTGGCATTTCATCCAAATGTTCGCTGACCCTGGCGAATTCCTTAGTGGTGACATCTTTATTCTTCACAATCGACGGTGCGAGGGCATAGCCGCTATTGAATTCCCGGAAGATGGCGATCACTTCCAATTCATCCTTGGAGAATTCATTGATATTCTCATCGGTTACCCGTTCCATTTGAAGTTTGTATAAATCTTTTTGCTCCAGTTTTTTTTCGATTACTTTCTTCTTCTCGGCCTTGGTAATCAAGGCATCGGCTTCTTTCGGATGTTTTAAAATCCAAAAATCCTTTTTATCCGGCAGGGTTACCTTTTTGGTATCTTTTTCTATCAAGGTAGCGAGGACCTCTGCCGTCTTCACCATATCGGCTGTTTTCGTATTCGGGTATTTCGTATAAGTGATGGCATTACGTGGCTCATTATCAACGACCGGATTCAAGTTACGGTCATACATCTTGCCACGGGGAACGGGGGTATTGGCCACATCGTTTTCCGTTCTGTCCACTTCTCGAAGGTAATCATCCCCATACACGATTTGGACGATACCAAGCCGGATGATTAGACTTGAAAACAAAATGAATATTAAAAAGAACATAAAGTTCAGTCGGAAAGGAATTGGGGTTTTTTTCTTTTTTTCTTTGGCCATCAGTAACATTCCTTTCTAGTAAAAGTAAAAAATAAGAAAATTCCTATCTCCAATGATATATAAAATTAACTTATTTTTCTAGGCTTTATCCGTAAATTTATCTATATTTCCAAAAGAATGTTTTGGAGCTATATAATTCCTAGTAATCTTATAATTGGGAAAATTGATATAAAGGCCAATGAGTCCGAAGGGGTTTTAATAGATAAAGAGAGGGCGAAGCGGCACGCGACAATCATGGGGAGAGATGTATATATGAGTCGCTCATGTAAAAAGGGGAGCTCACAAAGTAAATGAATGAACAATTAATGACTTTAATCTTTGGAGTCCATTCACAATGACTTTAGTACCATGATTTTTAAGCATTAATTTGCTTCATATTTCTTAACGGGAGTTTGAGTCGTGACGCTGATAATCTCTATGAAATATCCGCAAAGCTCAAGCCATTTTTCAGGGTATATATAGATGAAACGTTCGATCGTTTCCAGAGAGTGAAGCACCAGGCAATCGATTTGACCCGTTTTTTTATTTTGTAAATTGAGTAGAAGCTCATGCGGGATGGTGTAATAAGGATGGATTTGATACGGATTCAGTATGACCGGGGAAATATTCTTCTCTTCTATATACTTGTCCGTCATAATCTTTTGGATTGCAAAGCTTTCATTCGTATGTAAATCCCCGATTTTGTAATGTGGATTCAATAGTACAATGCCTCTCATTTGATTCACCCATTCTTTTTGCTAACCATTCTTACCAAATGGGGGATGGGATATTCAAAGTAAGAGGCTTTATGCTAGAAAATGGCTTTCATTCCGTTAAGGGTTTTCAGCTGCTTGACATTTTCGAGCACCTCGTTGGTCAGGTCCGCCTTTTTAATGATCGGTGTACTTCGTAAATCTTCTATGAAGCTTTCATTCGTGAACCAATCAAAAGAGTGGGGAGGAAAGAAAAGTTGATCTTCCCATGCATCATGTAGAGTGGGGCTGTAGACTTTATCATCTTTTGACGCGGATGCATCAGAGGTATATATGCTTCCCCAGTAATCCTCTCTGGAACCAGTGTGGGGAATCTCTTTTGTAAATTGGCCAACACCGCGAAAAACCGCCGGATGCTGAAAAAGAAGCCCATATAATATTTTCCCCGTTTCAATACGCTGTTTCGGGTCGGCAAAGCGTTCGACGGTAAGGCCTGTCAAGTTATGAAGTCCTTTTTGCTTGTTTGCATAAGGAAAGATCACTTTCATGAAGCCTAAGTACTCCTGAAGCTGAAAATCAAGCCTGCGGAGGATTTCACCATGACGGGTGCGCTTTAAGATCCTTTCCTGAAGCATTCTTTGTTCATTAATGATGAGGGCCGTTGTCAAAAGGGGTGAATGGGGATCTTCGATGAAAGATTCCCAAATCGGGGCCATGAATCTTGAAATGCGGAATACTGGTAAATACCTTCTTAGCGGAAGTTCATTTTGTTTAGAATGTTCATATAAAAGAAGCTGGGGGAAGGCATCTGCAAATATGGCTGAATTGGCGCGCTCAAGGAACAGGAAAAATTTCTGCCGTTCGGCTCTGTCAAGGAGATGGGTCATGGTTGAACTTTTCAAGTCAGTCATATGGTATCCTCCATTCCTCGAAACCATATGTGCTAAAAAGGCCCAATGAATCTCTGGATTACGATTGTAAAAGGCAAGATATGCTTGTGTTCTTGTAATATTGTTCCGGTTCAAGGCAGCCGTCTCGGTTCGAATGCTTTTTATAAGGGAGGTTTCCTCAGGAAAAAAAGCTTTTGACTCATCAAAAGGCTGAAAGAGCTCTTTTTGTAAACGGGATTTTAGCGTGTCATATCTTTCAGCATCGCTGATGGGTTTTGTTTTGACAGGGTGTTTGCCCATCAGCTTCTGCAAATATTGGGAAAGCATACAATCACCACGAATGTTTTTCGATCATTATATGCAGAGCCGTCAAGAAAGGGGCGTTGCATTTGCAACGCCCTAAAGGTGATGTCATCAATTATTTTTCTTCTTCTTTTCCCAGTACAATAAAATATAATAAACTATCCAGAAAAGAAACACAGGAATGAAGGTTAAAAATCTATATTGGACCGGTACGGCAAATAAGATGAAAATGGATGAAAATAAAAAGGGAACCGCTAGGAGTATATATTTTCTCCATTGCATATGCTGAACCTCCTTAGGTTACGTCATCCTTATAAGAATAAAGGATTATCCAGCAATAATCTAGAAAAGTCGCAATTGACAAAAATATGTAAACGTAGTAATCTTTAAACGTAAGTTAAATATTACCAATAATTATTAAAAAAAGGAGGCGAACGTCATGACTAAATCAGTTAAGCACAGTGATGTCACAATTGAATATCATACGTCCTCCTGCCCTGGGACCTTGTCTTTCTAGACAAAGGATTCAAAGTGTTCATTGATCATTTTAAAGCGCAGGTGTGGAGTTTTTGCGGCCTGCGCTTTTATATGTGTTATTACGCATCTAAAAAAAGCTTCCGCTAATTGGCGGGGGCTTTTTGGCATTTGGGGTAAAGGTGCATTAGCATCCTTTCCATATAAAAGATAGGAGGAATTTTAAATGAGACGAAAGACATTGGAAATCTTATTGCAGCCCGGAGATCCAGAAAGCGGTTAGCGAGTGAAAGGTTTGAACAAAAGGGAGGGGAATTCATGTTTGCGATTTTTAAAAAGCTGTCCTGGTTCTTTAAAGAACAGTGGCGGCGTTATACCTTGGCGATTTTATTTCTGTGTCTGGTGAATATCCTGGAGGTTATCCCGCCAAAACTCGTCGGGAATGCCATCGATGATATGAACAATGGCAGCATGACACAGGAAGGGGTCATGAAATACGTTATTTATTTGCTCATGGTACTGAGCGGCAGTTACCTATTTGGTTACTTATGGAGTTATCTGTTATTCGGCGGCGGAAACCTGGTCGAACGAAAGCTAAGGTCCGGATTTATGGGCCATTTGCTGAAAATGACGCCGACGTTTTATGAAAAAAACCGTACAGGGGATTTAATGGCAAGGGCAACCAATGATTTAAAGGCAATATCCCTCACTGCGGGTTTTGGGATATTGACGCTCGTTGACTCGGTGCTGTTCACTATTACGGTTGTAGTCATGATGGGAGCCACGGTCAGCTGGCAGTTGACGATTGCGGCGGTGCTGCCGCTTCCGATCATGGCAGTGATGATGCAAATTTACGTGAAGAAAATTTACAAGCGTTTTACGGATGCACAAGCAGCCTTTGGTACTTTAAATGACAAGGTCCTGGAATCCATTTCGGGTGTCCGTGTTATCCGGGCCTATGTCCAGGAACGGGAAGATGAAAAGCGATTTGATGAAATGACAGAGGATGTATATCGCAAAAATCTAGCCGTGGCAAGAATCGACGCCCTCTTTGATCCGACAATCAGCATTATCATCGGCATCAGTTATTTAATCGGGTTGGGCTACGGGGCTTATCTTGTGTTTCAACAGGCCATAACGCTTGGCGGACTTGTTTCGTTCAATGTGTACCTAGGCATGTTAATTTGGCCGATGATAGCGGTGGGTGAGCTGATCAATGTCATGCAAAGGGGAAATGCTTCGCTAGATCGTGTTCAGGATACCCTTTCATATGAAGCGGATGTGAAAAATTCATTGGGTCTGAAGAGTATTCAAAAACCGGGAAATCTCCATTTCAATTCAGTGTATTTTACATACCCTTCCTCAACGGTTGTGAATCTATCCAATATTTCCGTTCAGCTTGAGCGGGGTCAAACATTGGGGATAGTGGGGAAAACGGGAAGTGGAAAAACGACATTCGTGAAGCAATTGCTGCGGGAATATCCTTTAGGAACAGGTGAAATCGCTTTTGCAGGCATGCCGCTGGAGCAACTGAAACTTGAAGATATTCGTAAATGGATCGGCTACGTTCCACAGGACCATTTTTTATTCTCGAAATCTGTTAGGGAAAATATCTTATTCGGTAAAATGGATGCAACGGAAGAGGAACTGGCTGAAGCTATCCGGCTTGCGGATTTTGAGAAGGACTTAATGATGCTGCCCAACCGTCTTGAGACACTCGTCGGTGAGAAGGGTGTCGCGCTATCTGGAGGTCAAAAGCAGAGAATCTCGATTGCCAGGGCACTGATCAAAAATCCGGAAATCCTTATATTGGATGATTCCTTATCCGCTGTAGATGCAAAAACGGAAACGACAATCATCGAAAATATCCAAAATGAACGTGCAGGGAAAACGACGATCATCACAACCCATCGCTTGTCAGCCGTTCAGCACGCGGACAGAATTATCGTGTTGGACAGCGGAGAGATCATCGAAGAGGGGACTCATGCGGATTTACTGCTGAAGGATGGCTGGTATAGAGAGCAATATGAACGACAGCAGGTTGACGAAGGGACGGAGGTGAAGGCATGAAAATCGTAAAGAGACTTTTAAATTATGCTGCCTTTTATAAAAAATTGATCATTGGCGCCCTGATCATGCTGGCACTTTCGGTAGCGGCCGATTTAACAGGTCCTTTCGTTGCCAAGAAAATCATCGATTCACATATACTTGGCATTGAATCTACCTGGTATGAAGCGGGTAAAGGAAAAGATGCTGTTAAGTATGATGGAAATTGGTATAAACGGGCTGATTACTTTGCAAAAGGTGAGAAGAAAGGTAGGGAAGTCCATGTTCTGCAGGTTGGCAATCAATTTGTCTTCGTAAATGAAGCAGTCCCTATCGAGGGGCGCAGAACCTTTGAGAACCAATCATTGATCATCAAGAAAGACGGGAAAGAGCAACGTGCGCAAGCAGTGAAATTGACAAGTCAGGAAGTTATGCGGTTTTACCAACCGGAAATTCCGCGGATCATTAAGCTTGTGGCTTTTTATTTTAGTCTTGTCATCCTTTCCTCCATTTTTCAATATGGGCAGAGTTTTTATTTACAGAAAGCGGCGAACCGAATCATACAGAAGATGCGAAATGATATTTTTACTCATATTTCCCGTCTGCCGATACGTTATTTCGATAATATGCCAGCGGGTAAAGTTGTAGCCAGGGTCACTAATGATACGGAAGCGATCCGGGAATTATATGTAACCGTGCTCGCCAATTTCTTCTCGAGTACGATTAATATTTTCGGGGTTCTAATTGCTTTATATATTCTGGATCCACGAGTCGGTACCATTGGTCTTTTACTTATTCCGATCATCGTTATCTGGACGATGGTATACCGTAAATTCGCCTCGAAGTATAATCACATCATTCGGGAACGGGTCAGCGATATTAATGGGATGATTAATGAATCCATTTCTGGAATGAGCATCATCCAGGCATTTGGGCGTGAAAGGGAGACGAAGCAATCTTTTGAAAATCTGAACCGGGAGCATTATTCCTATCAAAATAAAATGCTCCATTTGAATTCATTGACGGGCGGAAACTTGATTGGTGTCATTAAGGTTTTGGCGCTAATGGCATTCGTCTGGTATTTCGGCGGGATTTCCCTTACAGCGAGTTCAGCCATTTCTTTAGGGATGATGTATGCAATTGTTGATTTGATCAGCCGCCTGCTTCATCCGCTTCACGGAATCGTCAATCAGTTCGCTAACCTTGAACAGGCACTTGTTGCAGGGGAGCGGGCATTCAGTTTATTGGATGAGCAGGGAGTGGCAGTCAGTGATGAAAACATGTCCAGATACAAAGGAAATGTGCAATTCGAAAATGTTTCTTTTGGTTATAAAGATAATGAATATGTGTTAAGGGATATTTCCTTCTCCGCTAAACAAGGGGAAACAGTCGCTTTAGTTGGCCATACTGGGTCAGGAAAAAGTTCCATAATGAATTTATTGTTCCGTTTTTATGACAGTAGTGAAGGTCAAATCAAAATTGATGGCACGAATATATTGGATATCCCCCATCAGACGCTTAGGGAGCATATGGGAATCGTCCTTCAGGATCCCTATTTATTTACTGGCACCATCGCTTCCAATATCAGTCTGAATCATAAAGGGATCACAAGGGAAATGGTTAAAAAATCATTAAGAGATGTAGGGGGGGACAAAGTGCTGAAGCATCTTCCTTTAGGGTTGGATGAACCCGTGATAGAAAAAGGAGGAACGTTGTCATCCGGACAGCGGCAGCTAATCTCTTTTGCACGTGCTCTTGCATTCAATCCGGCGATATTGATTCTGGATGAAGCGACAGCAAGCATCGACACTGAAACCGAGGCAATTATCCAGGAGGGAATGGAAGTGCTGAAAAAAGGGAGAACGACCTTCATCATTGCACATAGACTTTCCACGATAAAAAATGCCGACCAAATTCTTGTACTGGATAAAGGGCGGATTGCCGAGCTTGGTACACATGAAGAATTAATGGAGTTAAAAGGGAAGTATTATCAAATGTATGAACTGCAGGCTGGTCCGCATAAAGGCATGGCTGGCTGAACACCCGAATAAGGTTGGATAATCAAGATCAAACTATAATGAGGGTGCCGTAATCGGCCCCTTCAAGCAAAATTTTCGATAATAGTAATCATTACGTTTAAGATATACCTATACAGACGATGAGGTGATTATAGTGAAACAAGAAATTCATCCCGATTATCGACAAGTGGTGTTCATGGATACCAACAGTGGGTATAAATTTTTGACAGGCTCCACGAAAACGTCAAATGAAACGATTGAGTGGGAAGACGGTCAAACGTATCCATTATTAAAAGTGGAAATCAGTTCAGATACGCACCCCTTTTATACCGGGAAGCAGAAGTTTGCTGAAAAAGGCGGACGGGTGGATCGCTTCCTGGATAAATATAATATGAAGAAATGAGAGTCAGGCCATCGGGAAATCGATGGTCTTTTTTTATGACTGGGTTGAAAAAGAGTTAATAATGATACTAAGAAAAAGGGTGCCCATAGTATATGAGGCACCCATCCTGAAATCATTTTGTAGCAATCGCTTCCCCTTTGGCAATATTAACGAGGGCTGCATCGAAGTCCTTTATTAAATCGTCCGGATTTTCAAGTCCGACAGAGAGGCGGAGCAAGCTGTTCGTTATGCCTCGCTTTTCCCTCTCATCATCAGGCATGGCAGCATGGGACATTTTGGCCGGGTAGGATAATATAGATTCGACCGCTCCAAGGCTTACGGCAAAAACAGGGAGCTCGACAGTGTTCACGAAAGAACGGAAGACTTCCTCACTTTCCAATTCAAATGATAGCACCGCCCCCGCTCCAAGTGACTGGCCTTTCTGGATGGCGTGCTGTGGATGATCGGAAAGGCCGGGATAATACACTTTTTTCACCAAGGGCTGCTGCTTTAAGTAGGCTGCAATCTTTTCTGCCCCTTTTTGGGAGTGCTCCATTCTAACTGACAAGGTTTTCAGACCTCTCATTACAAGCCAGGCGTCCTGGACACCAAGAACCGCTCCAAAGGAGTTTTGGAGGGAACCGAGTCTTGCTGCCAATTCCGGATCTTTCACTACTGCAAGCCCAGCTACCACATCACTATGTCCGGATAAAAACTTCGTCGCGCTATGAAGGACAACATCAGCACCTAGATTCAGTGGTTTTTGCAATGCTGGAGTCAGGAATGTGTTATCAACAAAACTTAAGGCACCGGCTTTTTTTGCGATATCACATACGGCTTGAATATCGGTCACTTTAAGTAACGGATTTGAAGGCGTCTCAATGTATATGGCCCTGGTATTTGGCTGAACGGCCGCTTTGACGCTTTCAAGGTCCGTCATGTCAACGAAGGTATGCTCAATATTGAAACGCGTCAATACACTAGTGACCATCCTGAACGTTCCGCCATACACATCTTCGGAAATGACGATATGGTCTCCGGCAGACAACAGCAGGAAAGCTGTTGAAATGGCAGCCATACCTGATGAAAAGGCAAAGCCGTGTGTGCCTTCCTCAAGTTCGGCAATGATATCTTCCAGCGCCTCGCGAGTTGGGTTACCGCTTCTGCTGTAATCATATTTGCCGAATTGATCGATATCGGATTGATGGAAAGTCGATGCGTGCTGAATGGGAACGCTCACACCGCCCGTTGCTGGATCGAATTTATGTTGATTATGAAGTAATTTGGTCTCAAAGCTAAAATCATGATCTGTCATCGTAGTGCCTCCCTTTTTACATGTGCGAATGCTTGCTGTAAGTCCTGAATCAAATCATCGCTGTCCTCGATGCCAACAGAGAAGCGGAGCAGACGGTTACAAACCCCATTTGCCGTTCTGACTTCAAGCGGTATATCGGCATGCGTTTGTGTAGCGGGATAGGTGATGAAGCTTTCAACCCCTCCAAGGCTTTCTGCAAATGAAATTAATGAGAGCGATTGTAAAAATGGGTTGACCGCCGATTCATCAATGATACGGAATGAAATCATGCCGCCTCTGCCGGGATACAATACGTCCGTGACACAATCATGTTCCGACAAGTAATCTACAAGTATCTTGGCATTCTTTTCATGACGCTCCATCCGCAATGCCAAGGTTTTCATTCCACGCATCAACAGCCAAGAATCAAAGGGGCTCAAGACAGCTCCGGTACCATTATGATGGAAGGCAAGTGCATCACATAATTCAGCGCCGCTAGCAACGATCAGTCCGGCGAGCACATCATTATGACCACCGAGATACTTGGTTGCACTGTGAATCACGATATCCGCTCCAAGCAGGATGGGTTGTTGAATAAGAGGCGTGTAAAAAGTGTTATCAACGATTAACAATAAATTATATTGTTTGGCCAATGCGGCAACAGCGCTAATGTCCGTTTGCTGCATAAGGGGGTTAGTGGGAGTTTCGATGAAGATGGCTTTCGTGTGAGGAGTGATGGCTTTTTCGATATCCTCCAAACAACAAGTGTTTACATAGTCACACTGCAACCCCCATTTTTTAAAACCTTGTTCTAACAGACGATATGTACCGCCATAAAGATCTTCGCTGACAATCCATGCATCACCTGATTTAAAAAGGGCAAGGATAGTGGAAATGGCGGCCATTCCTGAACTGCAGGCATAACCTTGGTCGCCTTTTTCCAGATCGGCGATGGAACGCTCCAATAATTGGCGTGTTGGATTACCTGTCCTTGTGTAGTCGAATCCCGTCGATTGGCCAATTCCTTCATGGCGAAAAGCTGTTGAAAAGTATACCGGCGGATTGACTGTTCCTGTCGCCGTTTCGCTGCGATTTCCTAATTGAGCAAGATATGTTTCAGTTTTGTACATGGTTTTCACTGCTCCTTTGAGTTATATAAAATAAAAAAAAGTCTTCTTTAAGAAGAAGACTCAGACTGTAGACAAAAGGGGTTCGGAATTAAAAAATTCTGAAACCCTTTTGAAATTCCCTTTGAATTTTCGCCTAAAGTTAA
>NZ_JBHZPG010000010.1:0-170131 GCF_042788005.1 Peribacillus sp. YIM B13472 | reverse complement strand
TCCAAGACGGACACATCCTCTCAAAAATCATTGTAAGGACTTAACTAAAATGTGTCCATGAAACTATACTAACTCCATTGGACAATTTTGTAGAAGTAATTGAGTTTGATAACTTGGAAGAAGCACTTCATAAATTGTTAATTAAGCTAAATAAAAAAGAACTAATAAAAGTGAACTTACAACAGGATGAAGACGATATTTATGACCAGTGGGAAAGAATTGGAATACAAAAAAGTCTAGGGGTGTTAGAGCCCTTAATATCATCCCAGTGGCACCAAACAAAAAATAATAATTTAACACCCTTCGATTTCTCGCCTGGTTCGAATAAGAAAATATGGTGGGAGTGTAAAAATAAACATACTTGGCAGGCACCGATTAATTACCGAACTTCAGGGTATGGTTGTCCATATTGTGCTGGGCAAAAAGTCAGTTTTGAAAAATCTTTAGCCTTCTTAAATCCATTTTTATCAAAAGAATGGCATTCTTCCAAAAATAATAAACTTATTCCAGAAGAAGTCATGGCTGGCTCTAGTAAAAAGGTATGGTGGATTTGCCAAAAAGGTCATGAATGGGAAGATTGGATTAGCAACAGAGGAAAAGGCAGAGGTTGTCCCTTTTGCTCTGGCCGCCGTTCAAGCCCTGAATATAATCTGGAAGTTATTCATCCTGATTTAAGTTTAGAGTGGCATCCAGTAAAAAATGATACATTGACTCCATCTGATGTCACACCTGGTTCTGAAAAAAAAGTTTGGTGGAAATGTAAACTAGGCCATGAATGGGAGGCTAGTGTATATAACCGTAAAAAGGGCAATGGATGTCCATACTGTTCAGGGCGTAAACTGCTTACAGAAAATAGCTTGAAAATGAAATACCCAAAAATATCCAAGTATTGGCATAGAACACGCAATAGTATCCAACCTGAGGATGTTTTTCCAAAGTCCAATATAAAGCGGTGGTGGTTTTGCGACAACGGACATGAATGGCAAGCTACTCCAAATAATCGCACTTCGAAGGGCTCTGGATGTCCATATTGTGCTGGACAAAAAAAGATATAATGTATATTGATATGTTCTGCCAATTCGAACCAATTAAATGACTAACCCCCGACCTCTCACACCACCGTACGTACCGTTCGATATACGGCGGTTCCTTTATGATAGACGCAGTGTTTCATAACGAACATACAGACTATTCAGCCTTCGATTGCTCCAATTGGAATTATTGAGGTTTTTTGTGTATTGAATCATTAAAAGTTTGCCCAATCAAATCGTTCAGATGGTTTGCTGTCTACTTTTATTCTTCTCTATTAACTGTCCTTTATTTTGATCATGCATAATAACAATAAGCCCTTATCAAATGAAAGGGGCTTATTGTATTCTCTCCTGGTTCTGTTATATAGGTATTTCAACTGTATCCAATCTATTTTTTCTATTAGTCAGTAATCTTGTATATGTTTTCTCATCTTGCCCTTTTATATAAGGAAAGTTCACGTGTTTTTTAATAGTATCTATATCCTTTGACCAAGCCCCCTCTTAAATAAGAAGGGGTTATTTGTCCATAATAAATGTTAAAAATGAGTTTGGAAATTAAAACGCTATTGTGTCACCATGCTTTTGAAGGAATAAAAGTTCACGTCAACTATAATTGGTGGTTAGAAGTAAAAAATGACTACAATAAATAAGCCTTTAGACATATTGGTTGAAGCTATGAAACATTTATTTCTAATTGGGAAGAAGTATTATTTTAAAAAAGTATTAAGTATCCGATAAAAAAATTTTCTTATATTGATGTTCGGTATAAAAGTAATAGGATGTTTTATTGAAATTTTAAGGGTTTGCTTACAATTATCTACTTTTTTGCTATAATGATAAATGGAAAAATAGGAAAAAATAACTAAAGAAGGTGAAAGTTTTGGCTGGACTATTTATTTCTACCTTTATGAGAAAAAAGAAAGGCAGCAATGCGGAAGAAATCGTATGGGATGCCCTTAAAGCTGCTTTCAATGATAGAGAATGTATAGGTTATTGGAACTATCCCATCTTCTCGGACGATTTCTCTGGAAGGAAGGAACCAGACGTCTTGCTGTTAGATAAGAAATTAGGGGTAACGATTATCGAAGTAAAAGGAATCACGATTGATCAAATCGTTGGAATACAAGGACATAAATGGATTTATCAAAATTTTTATACGGAAGAAGGAAATCCGTACCAGCAGGCTGAAGATCAAATGCATAGTTTGATGGATTGGGTTAATGAAAAAGAAGGATTAGCGAACAAGCTTTCAAAGAGGATTTTGGTATCCCTTCCATATATAACTAAGGAAGAGTGGGCGGAACGTGGCTTTAATCGTCTTCCTAGCAATCCCCCTATCTTATTCAAGGAGGACCTTTCCAATGAGAAAGGCCTACTCGAGAAAGTAACATCTGCTTTCCTTTACCGGACCGGCATCCCACTAAAGGATAACGAATGGACGGGCCTAACGGAATTGATTCATGGAGAGAAGTTACCTGGGAGTCTTGAGGTGGAGGAGGGACCGAAATATTCACTTTTATACATCGCTTCCACAGAGATGAAGCTCCTTCAGGATATGCGATTATTTGAACCGCTTTTAGAAAAAGGAGTTAAAGTGATTATTCTTTCTTGTTTTAAAAAGAAATCAGAATGGTTCCCTAGCCCGTTCTATCAAAAATTCGAAAAAACACTTTTGTTTCAATATGTCTCGTCCGATGATCCTTATGAATTGGAAGAACCAATTAAGGTTGTCGATGGAATCGGAGTTGATGAGGCATTTATGAGTGAGTGGCTGGATAAATTTCCACACTTTAATAAAGGACAATATAAGGTTGAGCATTCACCAGTAGAGGCAAATTTAGCCATTTCTGCTGGTGCGGGTACAGGGAAAACCACGGTCATGATACAGCGTATCATGTATTTACTTGCGATGGTTCCAGGGGTTTCCCTGAAGGATATTGTGATGATTACTTTTACGAGAGAGTCTGCTCAGGAGATGAAGCATCGCTTGAAGCAAGAATTGGTACTCAGGCAACAGGTAACTAGACAGCCAAGATACCTGCAGTATGCTGAGGAACTGCGAGAAATGAACATCAGCACCATACATTCATTTGCGAAGTCGCTGATTCAGGAACTTGGTTTCATCCTTGGTTTTGGCCGCAATGTACAGCTTAAAGGCTATAAGGTCAAACGTAGGGAAATCATCAGTGCGATTTTAAATGAATTTGTAGCTGGCAGACCTATTGAAAAGCTGGGGCTTGGAAATTTCCAACATTATGAACTTGTGAAAATCGTGGAGTCTTTCTGGGATGAAATGGAAAGAAAAGGGCTTAGTGAAAAACAAATTTCCGGCTTGGAGTGGCGGGAGGGCGACTTCCCAGATGAACCTTTTGAAAAGCTAAATGACCTGTTTACTTATGCATTCCCACGTTGTGAAGAAAACTTTAATCAAGTGAAAAAGCGTGAAAATGCTATTACAATCGGTGATCTTGTGCGGAAAATTAATGAAATCAGTTCGGAAAACCCTGAAACGCTAAAAGAACTACCATATCAGTTTAAATACTTGTTTGTTGATGAATTTCAGGACAGCGATGATGTTCAAATCAAGCTTGTTGCCCAAATTAATAAGATGATCAAAGCAAAATTATTTGTTGTTGGAGACATCAAACAGTCAATCTATCGTTTCAGGGGGGCGGATTATACGGCTTTTACTCAACTGAAGGAAAATGTTGACGAACCATTCATCGATGAACCGCTTCGAATCAATTACCGGACCTCCAAGACACTGTTGGAAAAACTGCATCGCTATTTTAAAATTTGGGGTAAGCGAGGCGAGTTGACATACAAAGAAAAAGATCACTTGATTGGAAATGAAGATTCGACCTTTGGAATGAATGAATTCCGTGTGAAAAAGTACAATAAATGGGCTGATGAGCTAAAAGGCAAAGTACTGAATGAAGTGGAGAATGCTCAAGAGCTCATAAAAAATCAGATACATGAATCAAAGCAAAGGAAGATTTCTTTGCTTGTTAGGACGAACAACCAAGCGAAGCGTGTCTATGATTGGCTGGATGAGCACGGCATTGCAGTGGAAATGAATGTAGGAGGGACCTTTTATAATAGCGAGGCGGTTAAGGACTTTTATCGTTTAGTAGGCGCTCTACTCTATCCGAATGATGCGAAAAGTGTACTGAATGCATTGGCCACTCCATTTTTTAAAAACGAGGTGCTGGTAGACGAATTGGTGCAATTCAAGGGGGATAATAATCAAATCCTAAGGTATTTACGAGAGAATACTTGGTTTCAAAAAGATTTTGAAATCCATGTCCAGCAATTAAGGGTCAAGCCTGTATTTGCAGTGATTCGGAATTTCATGACCCCGGATGTTTTTCAGACTCTATATTCTAAAAAACTCGTATTATTCGAGGGAATGCCATCAGAGAGAGAAAGAGAGAAGGCGAAATTCGATGTTCGGAAATATCAATCCAACCTGAATCATTTGATGAATCTGCTTCACCAGCAATTTGACAGTACGAATGCGACACTTTACGCTCTTCACTCGTGGCTGGGAATCAACATAAAAAGCAATCGTGAAGAAGATGAACCTCGCGTCGAAACTATGGACGCAAAGGACGTAGTCGAAATCGTCACCGTGCACAAATCAAAAGGTTTGGAATATCATACGGTCATTATGCCTTTCACAGAGCAACCTTTCCATTTTGAATGGGATGAAGTTTTATTTGATGATGAAAAGAAAACGGTCGGCTGGTTTGTGAAGAATCATAAACTTGAAAACAGTTTTTATGAGGGTTTTAATGATGCTGAAACAATGGAAATTGTTAAAGAGGAAACGCGATTGCTATATGTCGCGATGACAAGGTCCCGGGAAAGACTGGTTATTTTCCTACCAAGTAAACAAATGGATGATACCTGGTCCATGCAATTGGACATGGGGTATTAGGAGGGGAGTTCAGCTAAGTATGAATTGTAAAGTGATGACCTATAGCAATCCTAAAAAACTTGATCAATTTGATGGTTTTAAGCCCTATACCGATGTCCTTCATGTATGTGCAACCAAAAACATGAGGGATGGGGTGTATGAAAGATATCAAAAAGATCAGGACGAGCCGTTTATCACAGCACCTATTGTGAGTTCAATTCAATTGATTGAGTGTTTGCTAGGTGATTGGTACAGCTCTGAAGTTAAACTTAAACAATATTTACATCTATCAGATATCATCCAAAATGAAGGTATATTAGAAGGCAACTACCTTTCATCCTTTCGGCGCAATCAAATCGAGGTGCTTGAAACCATAAGAATGATGGAATTATCAGGAGTGACACCTGCTGATTTAGACTCAAAAGAGCTCATACTTTCGCCTAAGGAGGAAGTATTTTTAACTATTTGGAGAAATTTTGAAAAGAACGCATCCATCAAGGAAGTAAGAAAGCTTTCTACTTTTGGTCTGAAGAGCACATTAAATAATCGTTGGAACAAAATTATCAAAGAGATAATTGAGAATTCCTATACAGAGGATGAGACCGTTTTTAATAAGATTAACCATTCGGTCAGTTATGAAAGGATTGTCCTGCATGGATTCTACTTTATGACACCAGAACAGCAACGAGTATTTTCATTATTAAAAAATGCCGGAGTGAACATCGTCTTTTTGAATCTTTATGATGACCGTTATCCAGAAACGTTTTCTTTTATTGGAAAATTCATAAATGGTAGACATGGCTGGATAGATAAAAACAAGTGGGAAATTGAGAAGTGCACGAGACTAGAAAGAACCATAGCCGATAAGTTCTTAAGTGATTTTGATGGAGAACTAGTCGAAAACTATCAAAAACCGGAATATTTAAAGGTCAAGGATTTTCAGGATTTCTATGACTTCCTTCAAGATTATGAAAGCAATCTTGAAAAATCAAAAACCGAGGTTAATAAAACATATCTTGCTCCAAATGCAGATTCCTTGAATGATCGTTTACAGGAATATTATCCAGAGCTATTCAAAGCTAAAAGGCATTTTCTTGGGTTTCCGATTGGGCAGTATCTTTATCAACTCCATCAAATGTGGAGTGAGGAAGAGGAGAGCCTTATTTTGACGGAGAATGGTCTCTTTGAATGCTTTGCCTCGGGGTGGTTGCATGATAAGGAAACGAGGAACAATGCGAAGGATTACACAAAGGTTCTTCAAGATGTACTTCCATTTTTCAAAGGGTGCGTAACAAAAGAATCATGGACTAAAAGAGTAAAACATTTGCTCACTATACTTGAAAATGTTGTTCCAATATTTCAACAGGAAGAAGATGATTCTTTTCAAAAAAGGATGTCTAGTCCATTTGCGATGTTTTCCCAGTTTGCAACAGCAAAAGAGGATGTTCTTCAAATATCGCGTTTTATAGACTTGATTCTTAAAGTTTCGGACGACCTGTTTGGCGCTGGAAATAAGAGGATATCACTTTCTGATCATTTTACGAAACTTCGTCAATTGCTCGAAGCATCCAATCCGTACCTTGAGCATGAAATTTCAAATGAAGAAAGAGTCTTGATTGCTCAGCTTAGAAAAACACTACAAACAACTCCCGATATCGGAGCTTTTCATGTCAATGATATTAGTACTGCTATTAGTCTGTATTTATCGGGGCATTTAAAAAAGGATCATCAAGATGAAGAGTTAATTCGGCCTTTCATTGAAATTGATGGGGAAGCTTTCAAGAAAAATGGTATCACTCATGTGACAGGACTTGATGAAAACAGTCTTCCTTATTCTGAGTTCAAACTTCCATGGCCACTAAGTGACCAGGTCTTTCATGATGTCGCTAAAAGAAATATCCCTCTGTCTTTTCTGGTTTTACGGAATGACTGTGTGAAGGAGATTACGAGATACTTGGTTTATAATCTTCTTCAATTCTCTAAGAAACTTGAATTGTCGTGGATGGTTCAATTGGAGGATAAAAAGAACCTGGATAAGGCTATCTATTTGAGCCAGCTGAACTTGGAACCAAACAGTGAGGATGTAGTTATGCAAGATGAATTGCTTGATGTAAAGTTTGAGAGGGAAATCACGAAGCAGGAGTTGGATTCCTTTTTGGCTTATCCGATTGATGCTTTAGCAGAATTCATGTTCTGCCCGCGGAGATTTTATTATAGTTATATATCAGGCAGTTCCGGGCCGTTTCAAAGTGAATTTGTCCATGAATTTCTTTTTGGCAACCTCTTGAAATCAATCGGTGCTTTGTTGCCGAATCTCAGTGATGAAAAAATCAAGGAAGAAGTGTTTGAATTTTTCCCATATTGGGATGAATTCAAATTGAATTTGATTGCCGAAGGAAATCTAAAGTACCGTTATTGGGCGAAAAAGAACTATGGGGGATATACGCCATACGGAATAGAAGAAAAGTTTAGTGATTTGCGCAAGTTGTTTCTCTTTCCTGTTCTTCAAAATAGTAAGGCTGACGAAGAAAGCAAAGCGGTTGCAGCCGAAATCGGACATCTTTATAACCAGCCTGGCATCGTCATTCCAACCTTGAGAACGGAATTCGAAAGACAACTGCAAGAATTTCCAATCCAAATGGAAGCAACCCCGAGTGGTAAATGCCGCTATTGCCCGCATACCCAAATTTGTCCTGAGGCATTTCATCCAGTCGATGATGCAGAAAGGAAGCGGACTAAATGACGACCACAATATGGGGAATCCTGGCCAAAGAGTGGCGTATTCGTAAACAGAAAATCGATAGAGCAAAGCTTGAAGAGAATCTCGGTGAAAATCTGGCCATCGTAAAAAAAACAATAGAAAAAAGCAATCCCGTCCCGTCTGCATTGGACGATATCTATGCCGATGATGAAGATGATGATGAAGATTGGTAAAAAGGGAGAGAAGATCATGACTGCAGTTGCAATCGAACACCAGTTAACGGATAAACAGGAGGAAGTCGTCAATTATGAAGGCGAGGAATTATTACTAAAGGGGATTGCCGGGAGCGGTAAAACAACTGTGCTACTTAGGAAAGCACGGAAAATGATTGAAAAGGATCCATCCGTTAGGATTGGCCTTTTTACCTATAATAAAACGTTAAGTCAATATGCTAAGAAGATTGCTGAGCAAATTGGACCGAATAATTTATTTGTCTATACCTTTCATGGCTGGGCATATGGAGCATTGCGTGATGCATTGAAAAGAAGTAGGTTGATTGTTACAAGCACAAGAGATCAAAAGGAATACTTGAAAAATGCCATGGCTATTATTAGAAAGGAATCCAAGCATCGTTTTGTCATTGAAGAGAAATTCGGTGAATTCTTAGGCGAGGAGATTTCATGGATTAAAGGGAAAGGGATTAAGAATTTAATAGAATACCAAACTGTATCACGTGCCGGACGAGGCAGTTCAATTAGGGTGACGAAACTGGATCGAAAGGTTATTTATGGTATTTTCGAAGAGTACGAGAGGGTGAAGAGAAACGCAAGAAAAATGGATTATGATGACTTTGCGTTGACGTTACTGGAAAATAAGGAAAAGATAAAGGATACATTTAAGTTTGATCAAGTCATGATTGATGAAGGTCAGGATTTACAACAAGTACAGCTGATGCTGTTACGGTCTATTGCCAAAAAAGGATTTGTTGTTGCCGCGGATAAGGGGCAGAAGATTTACAAGACGTCTTTTTCATGGAAAGAAATTGGTATTAATATACTTGGAGGAAGAACGAAAATTTTACAAAACTCCTTCCGGTCGACGAAACAGATTATTCAAATGGCTCATAGTCTGCAATTACATGATTCTATTGTCAAGGACGAGGAATATGTTGCCACAATTTTACCAGAATACACCGGTCCTGTGCCAGATGTATTTCAATGTGATTCAAAAGAAAAACAAGATGCCGCAATTGTAACCACAATAAAAACCTTTTTGCAGGAGAATCCTGATAAAACTATTGGAGTTCTTTCAAGGGGCTGGAAAAGTATCAATAGGCTTTACTATGGATTGCAAGCTGAATCGATTCCACATGAGTTTATTAAAAAGGAACAAGGTGATGTCCATACTCCCGGGGTTAAACTTACAACTTTCCACTCCGCAAAGGGTTTGGAATTTGATTACGTTATTATCTTAGATTTATTTGAGGATAATGGTGATAAAGAACTTCAGGATGAGGAATACATGGAAGTCGAACGCCGTCTTCTCTATGTATCGATTACACGTGCCAAAACGTATTTACAGCTCTATTATTATGACCAACCCTCCTCACTGCTGAAGGAGATTGATTCTAATTTATACATAAAGCATAAAATTTAAGGAACTAATAGGTTGGACTGGGATAATAAGAAATCATGATTCTTTCTTTTATAAGCAATGCCCCGGAAACTTGCCGGGGTTTTATGTTTGGATAAAAGACAGAAATGATTAGTATACAAATGAATCTATGACATATTTAAATAATCCCTTTTATCCCAGATAAATCTTCAATAATAATTGCTTACAAATTAAACCTAGAACAGTTTTGCAAAAGTATGGATAAAAAAGAGAAAAATGAGAAATCCTCATCACTCCCTTTTTTAAAACATTTTCTGTATGAAACTTTTACTTGTTTTTAAAGCGATTTGTAAAAGAAATGAATTTTAGTCTATCTATATTATGAAACCCAATGGATGTACAATTTATCCAAGAGTTGAGAACTATTTAAATTGCTTAATGATATCTACTCCTTTCGAAATATGAATAAGAAATAGTAAATACCAATTTCTTATTGAACTAATTGTGCGTGTGCTTAAATTTCTTTAAAGCCGCTTTTACTTTATTATACTGAGGGAGTACAAGAGTTTGGTTCAACAATTGGCCAATTTATTAATGAAAATGTTGTTATTTTTAAAACCGAAATGGTACATTAAGATTAGCAAACCACATTTTGGACTTTCAATTAAAGTCGTGCAAAAGTTCTTTTTTTCACAGGCGATCAAGTCCTTATCACGGACGCTTATTTATTGGCATCATATAGTGCCTTTGATACGAGATGCTTGTATAATTTAGATAAAAAGAAATGAAAAGAAAAGTCCATTAATTTAGTTTATAGTAAAAGGGGAATCATCAAAAATTTTTCTTGAGTGTTAAAGGAAAAATAAACTAAAAATTGTAAAATAGGAGAAGAAAATGAAACTGAAGATTCATTCCCATAATTTCGCCGAGAATATTCTCTCTCAAGAGCCATTTAAACAAACATATGATGAGCTAATGAATATTTGCAAACAAGCCCCAATTCCTATATATAAAAATAAATCCGCGAATCAAAAGAAACTGGATGTAATTCAACAAATTATAGATTCATATTTAAATCTAAGACTAAAATTCGATGGCTGGAACCATGATGAGCATTTTCCTATAAATGATAAGGAATATTTAACGATTGACTATAAAAAAATTGTTTCAAACGAGGAACAAAACTACAATATTCATCTTGAAGTGGAATTTGGAAACGTAGCCAGTACTTATCGGAACTATTTTAAACTCCAATTTTTAAATTATAAAAAAAGTAATAATATTGGTGTGTTAATATTACCTACGGAAAGTTTATCAAAGCGAATAGACAGTGGAATAGCAACATACGAAAAAACTGTGGGTGAAATGGAATCGGCTAACGGGATATTTAATTTCCCAATCTTAGTGATAGGGTTAGACTATAATGAAGAAGATGAACTACCGCTGAATACAGGGGAGCTCACATTGAAAGAACTCCAAAGTAAATCCAATATTAAGCATGAAATGTTTGTTAGGGATTTTATAAAGAACTTAAAGCATGAATAATTAATGGATGAGGTCATGCTAAATAAATAGTAGAAAATGATGGCAGCTGACCTTTGGTTGGTTGCTTTTTTTGTCTTAATCAAAAATTGGGTATACATTAAAGGATTTATTCTTGAATAATTCATATGGAATTCGTATGACATATTAAAATGATTGTACAACAAACTTAAACTTTGGAAAACATATGGATTATTACTCTAGGACCATTGTAAACCGTTTGCTATAATTAAACATGAAACTATAAGTATATAGTTTCATGTTTAATTTTTTCAAGGTAGAAAATGATCAGTGTTCATTTTTTTGAATATATATTTTTATAGGCTTTTAAAAAAATTTAAAGACATACTGAGGTGTTTTAGTAATTGCAGAATAATAATTTTGGATTTTTAGAGGGGAAGTTTCCGAAATTAGCGGAAATTGGTCGGCAGATTGAAGATGTCTTTTATAATGATCCACAAACGGTTTTAATAAAAGGAAGAATATTTTCTGAAGAGCTATTGAAGGAAATTGCTAAGCAACATGAAGAGCTTGAAAATATAAGCTACTTAAAATTGGTGGAACGGATCCAGCTTCTAGAGAAAGAGGAGATTTTAACAAAGGATATTGCAAGATCTTTCGATACAATCCGTTATTTAGGAAATAAAGGAACACATGAATTCATTGATAATGATTTGGAAAATGCCTTCAAGATGCATAAACGGTTGTTTGAAGTATCAGTTTGGTTCATGGAACTTTATGGGGATTATTCATTTGTTGCACAAAAATATAAATATCCACAACCGAAAAGTGATTTAAATATATTTAGTGAACTTGAGGAAAAGACCTCAAGCTTAGAGAAAAAATTGGAATTGATATTGACAGCATCCAAAGCAGCTGCAGCTACAGTTGAAACTGAGAGCGAAGTTCCTGTAATTCGGGAAAATGCGCCACAGCCTAATCTTGTATATGAAAAAGAAATAAGTGACCAATTTGAATTCACTCTTGAAGAAGGAGAAAGTTATTTACTTAAAGAGCTATCGAAACTAAAGGAATCTTCGCAAGAGGCCATCGAGAATTCAAATCAATTTAGTGGTTTTAAAGAATATTTACATGTGAAAAGGTCGATTCAAGATGATTTGGAGCAGGCATTAAATAGGTCGGTAAGTAGGAATCAGGCTCAGTTGATTTTCTTGTGTGGAAGTGTTGGTGATGGAAAATCCCATTTGCTTGCATATTTGAAAAATAAATATCCTGACTTGGTAAATCAGTTCATGATTCATAACGATGCCACCGAGAGTTTCGATCCGCAAAAGAGTTCTTTGGATACATTGGCTGAAATTTTGAAGCCTTTCAGTGATGAAAAAATTAAAGGTGCTCAAGATAAATTGATTTTGGCCATTAATTTGGGAGTCCTGAATAACTTCATGGAATCACCTTATGCGTTGGAAAACTTCAAAATATTATCTGAATTCATTAAAGCGGCCAATGTCTTTGAAACTTCAACCATTACGGAAAACAAAGAGAATGACAACTTTCATTTAATCAGTTTTAGCGATTATCAACCCTTTGAATTAACGGCAAGTGGATCTGTTTCGGAATATTATTCAACCCTTTTAGAGCGTTTAGTGAATAACACGGAGGAAAATCCTTTCTACCGAGCGTACTTAAGGGATAAGGAAAGGATAAAAGGTTTCTTTATCACTAACTATGAATTACTGATGTTGCCGGAAATTAGGAAAGGAATAGTGGATTTGCTAATTCAGGCTATCATCAAGCATAAAATGATCATTTCAACACGATCTTTACTCAATTTCATTCATGATATCATGGTGCCGGCTAATCAGGAAGTGGATTATATTAATTCTGATGCTGTTCAAAAGACGGAAGGTCTACTTCCTTACCTTCTTTTCGAAGGAAAGGATCGCTCCCATTTGTTGTCAGTGATTTCAGCATTGGACCCAATTCATAAGCGTACGGATGTAGTCGATCAAATACTGATTGAATTGAATAATTCATTGGATATCAAGGATACCTTCAATAAGTATATTGACCTGTCCTCCCTTGGAGATTGGGCAAAGGAAATAGAGGGTGTTGGTGCATTCCATGATTTAACGGAAGCCTCCCGTCATCTGTATAATAAGGCGTTAATCCGCTTGGCTTATTTTTTAGCCAATGAAGTGAAGGAAGTCTTTGTGGACAGCGACTATAAGGAATATCTTTCATATTTATATCATTTTAATATAGGGGATAGGAATGGTTTGAGGAGGATAACGAATTTATTGAAAGAATCCATTTTCCTTTGGAACGGTACCCCAAAGAATGATTATGTATATATAGATAAATCGAATGAAAACATTCAAGTGGCGCAATCATTAATGATCAAACCTTATTTTGGGCACTTGGAAAGTGGTGGCGATGGTGTATTAAATAGGTTTCATTTGACGATTCGTTTAGCATTTGGTGATGAATCAAGGAGAAATCCTTTCTTTATGGAGATTGATTATCCTTTATATGAAATGTTGGTTAAGTTGTCTAAAGGATATCGTCCCAATAAGAAGGATAAAGAAGATTGCATTCAATATGTTGAATTTATAGATAAAATCATGCAGCACGGAAATAGGGAAAAGGAGTTATTATTCGTAAACCTTCAATCCAATAAAGCGTTTAAATTGATTTATGATGATGACTACGAAGAATTCACGTTCAGAAGGGATTAAGTGATGGTTGAGCAGAAAAATTTACAAGAATTAAGAGATTCCTTATCTATCAAGCCTGATAATGCAGGGCTTAAACATACAATCAATCGTAAGAGCACCTTTTTGCCATTTACCACGAGGGGTACGGAGCGACCTAAGTTCCGTAAGGGATTTGAAGGCGTTCTAGGTGAGTTTACCCGTAATATTTCATCAAATCATTTGAAGGAAAAGTTGAATCTTGAGGATTTGATTAAAAATATCAGCCAGGTAGTCGATGTTTCAGAAGAGGATAAACCATTCTTTGAACAAATACTCCGCCTGTATTTACAAGATAAAAAGGGCAATATTAAAGTGTTCCACCCACACGTTTTTCAATACCTGCCCTTTAATGAGGGTCCTGAAATGAAAGGGGAACAGGAGATTGCCAAATTTTTGTCCGATGTCTTGATAGAAGCGGATAAGGAATTCGGGAAAATGTTTGAAAAGAATTCATCCGATGATTTAGTGGCGAAGTTAGTATTGCATCAACTTGCCGGGGTGGAGAAGACGGATGCTAAAATAAAATATTCAAGCAAACTTCCATACATTTCAAAGATGTTTAAAGAGGATTTCTTGTTTTTGGCGCAACATGAGGATTACTTTAAAAGTCATTATGAAATATTCTTAAGTTATTATTACTTTTTTTATATTACCCAATTGACTTTAAAGATTTCTCAAAAAGGAAAAGGTAAACTCGATTTAAACAATGAAATTTTTTACACTTTGGATTGGGAAGCAACGAGTAAAAATCGTAAGAGCTATGGTTATGGTTACCAGATGATCAAGGAAGCCGCACGTACTCTATTAATTGATATCAATAGTTTAGAGCATTTGAACTTCTTGATGGGAACTGATGATTCCCAGAGTTATTCTGAATTGCAGCTGACATATGAACAGTTGTCTTCTGATGAAAAAGAGGTGCTATTGGGCCTGCTTAATCAATGGATAGTGGAGTATCGCTTTCATCTAGCTCTACCCGAACAAAACTTACCTGAGAATTTAACATATGAAGATCTGGTTGCAAAGCTATATTCAAGCATTGAAGAGGCATACGAAAAGCCGACGATGCAAGGTCCACGAAATCGGTATAGTTTGTCAATTGAAGAAATCGGAAAAAAGTTCTTCCTGAAAACAAGGGGTTCATTAGGTTACATGTTGAATGTTAGCCAGGATTTATTATTGTTGTTAACCGCACTTAGTTTAAAAAAAGAACGAAAGTCATTAAAGCAGGTTTTCCTTGATTTGGAACTCCGGGGCTTATATTTAGATAGATATTCCCGAGAAGAAATCGTTAAATTATATGATAAATTGAATTTGTTAGACAAAAAGAGTGATAGTGGGGATGCCCAATATGTTAAACCAATTTTATAAATACCTATCTGAGAAATTAATCAATTATTTTAATCAAGTCACTTTACAAGGTGGAGAACGCTTTTATCTGCAATTTGATAATGAGGAACAAGTTAATGCGTTTTACGAGTTCCTGGAATCTGATGAAACATCAGGCATTTTTAGATATCAGCATCATCAAGGCTCCCCGTATACAACATTTTCGCTTCAATCCGGAAGAGTGAAAATCGTCGTTGCGGCAACTTCCGAAAATGTGACCCCCGATTTCTTGGTAACACTTCGGAATCAAGTGGGGGAACAGAAGGGAATTTGGTCAGGAACTGCATTACTGAGCATTTGTCATGAAACACTGGACAGTATAAGGGGTGGAAGTAGTGACTTACAAAAAGAAGGAATGCCTTTCAATGTAAAGTCAATATTAAGGACTTTGAAAGAAGAAATCGAAAAGAATAAGTCCCTGGCAGCCGATCAAAAAGAGTTGTTGAAATTTCACCTTAACAAGAAATTGGAAGAATCTTTTATTCAATCATCATTATGGGATTATGAAGAGATACTAGGCTTCCTATCACAAGGACAGATAAAAAAAGAAGACTATTCCCATTTAGGACTTTTCTATGACGGGAAATTGAATCAGTATCCTCAAAGCCAAATGAAAAAAAGATTGGAAGAAAACTATGCTTTATTCGAAAAAGTGCAACATATACATGAATATGAAAACCTTCAAAACCAGTTGGAAAAAATATTTGATGATAAAGGTGTCCAAGCCTTACGCAAGGAAAGTTGGAATGAACTAGACTATGGATTTGTGAAGGAATCAGCCGATAATGTAGTAACTGGACGGACTCTTGGTTATATTGAAAGTCCGAAAAAGAAATCCAGTGAAGGGTTATTCTATTGGGAAAAGCCTCACAAAGATACCAATGTTGGCCAAAGAAAGCGGCATTTGATTGTTTTTAATACAACAAAAGTAAGCCAAGTAAATCTTACCTTTGAATTTGATGAGCGTCTAAAAAAAGAATTCATCCATAAAAAATCCGAAAACTTGTGTAGTGTATCAGGGAAAAAGCTAGTGATGTCCCTAGCTCATGAACCTAATAGCACCACTTTCCACCAAGTCGTCTATACACATAACAATCAATCGAAATCCAAGTATGATTTCAATATTGCCATTGTTGAATGCGACCAGGATTTCTTGGGGGAAATTAAAACGCTATATGAAGTCAATAGTAAAACCAAAAAGATCATTTTAAATAAAAAAGACGAAATGATTACCTTTGGAGATAAAGATTCTGGTAGGAATGAAATATTCGTTGAAGAAGAAAACCAAGTCATCATGGAATCGGATCAAGGGATTGAAATTTCAAATGCCTCTTCAGCTTGGAATGATGATAACTTACATTTCCAGATACAAAAAAATGGAGCCCTAATTCCATTCAATATAAAGGAAGAAATTTCTAGGGTAACTCCCATTACGGGAAGCAGAATATGGAAACTTAAAAGGGAACAGTTAGAGGATTTCCATTATGATGTCGAAAATAATAAGTTAAAACAAAACACACGTGAGTTTTCAGCACGTGAAGAAATAAAAGTATATTTATTGGATGAAAAAGAGTGGGTGGGTAAAGGACTTTTCCATGCGAAGCGAGAGGTAACTGGGCTTGAAGGTTTTAGTCTTGATTTAAACGTGGAAATTGAACGGGCTTATAACGATTTGCTTGGGTATTATAAATCGCGAAACTTATTACCTAGTCTTTCATATATGAACGAAGAGCTTTTCGATTTATCCTTAAAGTACGTAAATTCTTTCATTAAATTGATTTCGGGAATTCAGGAGAATGTAATTTTGGCGGAACAATCCAAGAACTTATTTAAACTTGGAACAATCATAGAAGAAGATAAAATTTCATTTACACCTTTACACCCTTTAAATGTGGCATACCAATTGGAAATCAATAAAAGGTTGAAGAATGAGCCAATAGAATTGCATATATTGGATAGGCTACATCCCAATAATTTACTTCCATATATTTATGGGGAGGATAAAGAAATCTATCGCCCTATAAATCAGAAAGATGCTCCAGAATGGATGATTTATGAGCCGATGCAAAAAGTGGCAATAGGGGAATCAAATGCGTTCCTAGCTAATGTAGTGGAGGAAAAATTAAATCAATTCGTGCAGCACTTCCCTTTTCTATTTTTAAAACAATCTAAATCACCGATTCAAATAAATGTAATTAACATCAGTAATGATCATGAGGTAGTTAGAGGACTCATCAATTTCATCAAAAAGCAAATTGATAAAAAAGGTGCATCTGAAATCGTTCCGATTGAAGTTGCCCTTTATGATGATAAAGCTTCCGTCAGTGCCTTCGAAAAGTTTTCCATGAATGACGATGTGGAAGAATTTGAAGCAACGTTCAATGTATCATTAACCACCAAAAAATTGGATGCAGTTGATGTTTTAAGGTTGATTCGGGAAAACGTGCTCTATTATAAACCATTGAATGTAAATGAATATGGCTATGCCCATATTTCGTTTTATAAAATGATATCGAACGATTCACCAGCTAAAAATAAAATCCAGGATATTGATACTGGCTTGTCATTGAAAGGGCTTCTTTCATCCATATCATTCTTGGAAACGGAGAAGGATTATCGTACGGGTTTTGGATTGAAGAACGCTGAACATCAAACCAATGAACTTATCTCTATTGCCATTTGTTTGAATGAGTTAGCTAGCAACCTCGATAGCGGGGGTACCAACCCTTATCGTAAGGATGAAACAATCGTTACAAGAACAGCCAATTATGATGAAGATATACTGAATCAATTGTATGATACGTCATATTGGGTGACTTTTATAGAACCTAATGTCGATTTGAACTTTTTCCAAAGTGCATCCCGGAACCTATTGGTAATTCATTATAGTGATCAATATTCGTCCTCCACACAATATGATGCAATCACCGTTACGGATAAATCAGCACAATATAAATTAATAATCGAGCAATATCTAGCTGGTCAGGAAATCAATGCTCAGCCAAGTCAAATTGAAACGGCAATTCGTGGGTTCAATAGCTTAAATGGTGAGTGGCTACTCCGGATAATTGGCAGTAAAGGACACTTTTCCCGAGAAAAGTTAAGTATCATTTCAGCGATACGTTATATCCTCAGTACTTTGGATCACGAAAACATTCTTTGGGTGCCTATATCATTGGAGGAAGTATTGCGTATTGCAGGAGCAGTAAGGTTAACGAAAAGTGAAGGTGTATTTTCTGCGAAAAACCTTAATGTCAAAGGTATGCATAGTGATGATTTGCTTTTGATTGGCATTGAAACCAGAGGTGAGGATACCTTTGTGCATTATTATCCAGTAGAAGTGAAAATAGGTTTTAATCAAGAATCGACTATCGTTAAAGCAAAAGAGCAAATTAACAAAACTCAACAATTGTTTAAAACTCAATTAGCCAAATATAATGAGGATGACCAAGCATTATTCAAAAATGAATTCTTTAGGAACTTCTTCATCCAATTGTTATTGTCTAATGCTGAGAAATTGATTGATAATGATATCTGGCCCGAAAAGGATTACTCCCGAATCCATTCCCTGAAAGAAAAATTGTTGAATGATGATTATCAATTAAGTAACCATCTCCAACCGTTTATCGGAAAAGGGGCGGTGTTATCCTTTAAAAAGGAACAAACATGGAGATCGATTAGACTGGATGATGATATTTTGGTCGTCGATTTAACTGAGGATGATGGATATTCAGGTGTTATCACTGAGATTGAAACCCTTAAAAGGAATATTAGAAGTGCAAAAACAGACATTAAACCAGAAACTTTACTGTTCCATAAATATCGATTTAAAATAGTGGATCCCACTGATTCACTGTCCGAAGGTGTTACAGGAATAACTGGTATAGAACCACCAAAAGCAAAACCAGAACCAGAACCAGAACCAGAACCAGAACCAGAATCAGTTATCGTAGACCCGAGTATTCCAACCATTCCTGAGTTAAAGGATGTTAGGGTTCTTTTAGGAACTGTAGAAGGGTCCACGAAAAAAGTGTACTGGGAATACGGTCACCGGGAACTAGCAAATCGCCATATTTTGATTTCTGGAAAGTCAGGGCAGGGAAAAAGTTATTTCATCCAATGCTTATTATTGGAATTATCGAGAAGTGGTATCTCCAACATCATTTTTGATTATACGGATGGATTTAAAAATTCTAAACTTGAGCCACAATTCAAAGAGCAATTAAATGGTAGTTTGGAACAATTCCTGGTTGCAAGGGATAAGTTCCCAATCAACCCTTTCAAGCGTAATCAAAAGGAACTTGATGAGGATGAATACATGGATGAGGATAACACGGACATTGCTGAGCGAATTAAAGGTGTATTCTCGTCGGTATATAAAGATTTGGGCATCCAACAGCAAAATGCAATTTATGAAGCTGTACTTCGCGGGTTGGATAAGTATGGGGACAGCATGAATTTAGAATTGCTCTTAGTGGAACTTGGAGAGGACAATACAGGTCCAGCCAAAACTGCACGGTCTCAAATCAAGCCACTTATAGATAAAAATCCATTCAAGAGCGATGGTGAATATAATTGGGGAGAAATTTTATCTCAAAAAGGTAAGGTGTGCATAGTTCAGCTAACTGGCTATAATCGGGATGTTCAGATGATGATTACTGAATTCATTTTGTGGGATTTATGGAATTATCAATTAAATCATGGAGATAAGACTAAACCTTTGGCTGTCATTTTAGATGAAGCCCAAAATTTGGATCACCGTGAAAAGTCCCCAAGCGCTAAAATTTTGTCGGAAGGAAGAAAGTTTGGCTGGTCAGGTTGGTATGCCACTCAATCATTCAGAGGTCAGTTTACCATCGATGAAATATCCAGGTTGCAAGGTTCGAGCCAAAAAGTTTACTTTATGCCACCGGAAAATGAAATTAGTTCAATTGCCGCCAATCTTGCTCAAGATAGTCATGCAAGAAAAGAATGGGAACGCAAATTATCCACATTAAAAAAAGGGCAATGTGTCGTCTCGGGGCCTATGCTTCAGGATGATGGTACATTGAAACATAGTATGCCGATTGTCATTGATATAAGTTCATTGGATGAAAGATTGAAATGAAATACAAAAGGCTCCTGTTTTCTAGGAGCCTTTTAATATTTTTATTTTGTTTATCGTCTTGATATCATTTGCATGGTACCCTTTCTTAATTAATGCTGCGGCATTTATATTTTAGTTCTCCATAGTATGGGTATTTAAAAATGGAATCATTAATTCTTTTACTATTACTTCTTTACACTTTAAAATGATAGAGATAGGATATATAATATTAAACTATTATATTCAGTAGCAAAGAGAATTTAAATAAATTATTTAAGGTAATCCTTGATTCTTTAGGGGATTATCATTCATTATAGGTATAAAAGCCGAAAGGATGTTCGGTCATGATAAATGCAATTGAATTGTTTGCGGGGGTCGGGGGGTTTCGCCGTGGCCTAGAAGCTGCAAAAGGATTTGAAGTGGTTTGGGGTAACCAATGGGAACCATCAAAAAAATCACAGGATGCTTTTGAATGTTATGCAAGACAGTTCGAAAAAGGCGTTCACTCCAACGAAGATATTACAACAGTGGACGAAAAGATGTTTGTAAATAAAGGGATTGAATTAATTGTAGGCGGATTTCCCTGTCAAGATTATTCAGTTGCCAGGGGTCTTTCCGGAGAAAAGGGAATCCAAGGTAAAAAAGGGGTGCTTTTCTGGGAAATAATGAGGCTAGTGGATGGAATCAGGCCAAAGTATATCTTGCTGGAAAATGTGGACAGATTATTGAAGTCACCATCGAAACAGCGGGGAAGGGACTTTTCCATCATGCTGGCAAGCTTCAGGGATAAGAATTATTCGGTTGAGTGGAGAGTAGTTAATGCCGCTGAGTATGGACAAGCCCAGAGGCGACGCAGGGTCTTCATTTTTGCTATAAGGAACGATACGCCGTATGCCATAAGCAGATTTAACGAAGGTGAAGCCGCCATGCTGCATGAGCGAGGTTTCTTCGCAAATGCATTCCCGGTGAAGTTGGAAATTTCCACAAAGCATAAGCCCGATTGTTTCATGATGGAAGAAGATCTTTTGGAAATATCGGATTCATTCTCGAAGACTTATTTGAATGCAGGGATAATGAGAAATGGCAAGGTTTATACTGAGCAACTGGTTCCCATAGAGGAGAAACCACGTATGTTAGGTGAAATCTTACAGTCAGGTGTCGATGAAAAGTATTATTTGAACGAAAGTGCAATCAACAAGTTTAAAGAGTTTAAAGGGCCGAAAAAGATTGAGAGAATCGCTGTGACTGGACATAAATATACCTTCTCCGAAGGTGGGATGGCTTTCCCGGATGCTTTGGATAAGCCCGGCCGTACGATGCTGACAAGTGAAGGTACAGTGAATCGGAGTAGCCATGTGGTGGAAGACCCCGAAACGAAAAGGCTTCGCATCCTTACCCCGGTGGAATGTGAACGATTGAATGGGTTCCCTGATCATTGGACGGAAGGAATGTCCGAACGGATGAGGTACTTCTGTATGGGAAATGCTTTGGTGGTCGGACTGGTAGAAAGAATGGCCAAGCGAATCCTTGAAATCGAGGAAGAAGATATGGAAGCCATTAAAGTGAATCCACAACAACTACAACTTAGTTTATATTAAATTTAGAGTGGTCCCTGGAAAAATTTTCAGGGGCATTTTTATTGTATCTCATCTTCCTTGGCATTATCGATGAAAGTGGTGATTTTTTCGATGGTATTTTCAAAATCCTTCCTTACCTCATGCTCCCAGATTCGTAAGATATGCCAATTTCCATCTGCATAATATTTTGTGATTTCTAAATCCCGTTCCTGGTTTCTCTCAAGCTTCTTCTCCCAAAATTCAACATTGCTCTTCGGCATTTTTCCATGTATCGGGCAAAAGTGCCAAAAGCACGAATCGATGAATATGACGACCTTATATTTTTTGATGGCGATGTCTGGTGTGCCCATCATTCCCCTGACATTCCTCCTGAATCGATAACCCCTATGCCAGAGTTCATGTGAAACAAACGTTTCCAGCTTCGAAACGGCTTTAATGGATGACATGATTTTACTCCGGGTTTCTTTCGTCTCTGGTAATCGTGCTTTATTTGCCATTTGAAGAATCCCCTTTCAGCAAAGAAGTGTTGTCCTTTATTCCTTTACTTTATTAGTACCAATCCTTCCGATTTATAAACATCATTAATGTTTATATAACTTGATTCACTTACAATTTAAGGTAAAAGAAGAAATAACCTGTATATAAAATTTGATTCATATATAATGGTATATATGCACTATTTTGGAGTTTAATTAAGGGGGGGACCCATTGGTAGAAGATATAGAATATTCCTATGTTTATTATGTGGACCATAAAGAGGCAGGGGAACAGAAACTTTTCCTATACAGACTTCTGAAGAGGGGAATAAAAGTATTTTTATTCACGAACGGAAAGATAGACTTTGCTGATTATTGCGAAATTGGTAAATACAAAAAGGCGAAGTTATACCAGGAGATGATTTGTATTGGGCATCCCATTCAGAAAGCAATCCAGATTAAGGATGGTCAAGGACTCGATCACCTTGATTCAATTATAGCTACCTATCCAGATTTTAATGTGGAACAATATCGAATTGAACATGCACCCCATGAGAAAAACATAATGGCGAAGGCTGGCGCCGGCACGGGAAAAACGACGGTCATGATTGACAGAATACTCTATTTGTTATTGAAAGCGAAAGTTGACCCTGCTGAGATTGTCATGATTACTTTCACCAAGGATGCCGCACATAATATGTATACAAAATTAAGAGAGAATCTTTTTAAGCGGTACCACCTGACAGGCCAACTGGAATTGTTAACTGTGATAGAGAATTTAAATAAGGTCCGAATACAGACTATCGATTCATTCTGTAAATCTCTTTTGAAGGAAATCGGTTCATTAAGGGGCTTCGGGTTGAATGTACGATTACGCAGTTTCAAAATGGATAAGAAGAAGTGGATTGAAGAGGAATTGGATTCCTATCTCAAGGCAGAATTGGCGAATGGAGAAGAGAGCATACAAGTTCTAATCTCTCCACTGAAAGTATATGAGTTGGTCGATACCCTTCTTAGCTTTTGGGAAAAATTCGAACAAAAAGGTTTTTCCACAGATGAAATCCTTCATGAAGTGGAGTTTGGAGAAGCGGATGGACCCCATCAGAAGATTAATGACCTGATTCAGACTGTTATAAGGAATGTGGAACGAAGGTTTGCTATCGAGAAAGAAACGTTGAATGCTGTGACTGTCAATGACCTGACACGGCAAATCGATCAAATAAGGCATGACCACGGTATGGAGGCTTTTCAGAACTTGTCCAATCCGATTTCGTACCTATTCGTGGATGAATTCCAGGATAGCGATGATGTACAAATTCGACTGATAGGCACAATTCAGGAAGCATTTTCGGCAACCTTATTTGTGGTGGGAGATGTCAAACAGTCCATTTATCGGTTCAGGGGTGCAAACCATACTGCATTCACCAGGTTGAAGGAAAAGCTGGATGAACGCGGAGTGGAAATCGATGATTCGGAATACGCGTTGACGAAAAACTACCGGACAACTAAACCTCTTCTAGGGCAAATGGGTGAATACTTTACACAATGGGGTGAAAAAGGCTTCCTGAAATATGGAATGGAAGGCGACATTCTGCAGGGAGTGAAGGACGACAATCGGGAAGAACCACTTACTATAGAGAGCAGAAGAGAAGATACGAAGGAGAACATGAAAACATATATCATGCCATTTGTTAAGGAAAGGTTCAAAATACTGAAAGAATCAAATAGCCAGAAACCAAGCGAGGATAAAGGGAAGATGGCTATATTGACAAGGACCATCGAAGAGGCAAGATTAATGGATAAATGGTGCAGGGAATTAGATTTGATGGCAAAACTTGAAGTCGGAGGCGGTTTTTTCACCTCGAAACCTGTGAGACAATTTTTCTCCCTTGTCTTAGCCCTTCTATATCCGGATAACGGTAAATACTTAGCGAACCTAGTTTATGGACCATATGGACAGGCCCAAAAATATATCTTGCATAAGGTCATCTCAGTAGAAGGTCATGACCAGGATGCGATTAGTGCCATTAAGGGGGCCACTAATTTCCCCTTTGAAGATTATGCTAGTCGGCTAGCTTCCCAGCCTGTTCTTTCTGTTCTCAGGTCGGTCATTTTGGAGAGAAAACCTTATGATTGGGTATTTTCCAGGAAGGTAGATGAATTGAGGGATAAAGCTTCCTATGAATACACGGATGATTATATTTTTCAGGAGGCTGCTGGGTATACGAATAATTATGAGCTTGCAATAGGTAAGCTATTTGAAATGTTGCATCAAAAATTTTCTGAAGATTTCGTTTCCCTTTATCAGATAGCTTCATGGCTGCAAGTGCAGATAGCAACTAACCGTGAGGAAGAAGATTTAATGTTGACGGATGGAAAAGTCATGGATTACATTCATATCTTGACTGTCCATCGAGCGAAAGGACTTGAATTCGATACGGTCATTATACCGTTCACGGAAAGGCCTTTCACCACTTCTTTCAGTAATATCATTTTTGATGAAGCAAGGAAAGAGATAGGCTGGAAAATCAACAAGCCTGGGTATGGATTGAAGGAAAATAGTAATTTCCAATCCATGAATAACCTTGAAGACCGAGAGTCGATTCAGGAGGAAACCAGATTGCTTTATGTTGCAATGACAAGGGCAAAGAAAGAACTGGTCATCATCAGGAATATGAAAAATGATTCCTTTAACTGGACTTGGTCGAAGCTTTTAACTCAAAATTAGATAGGATGATAGATGTGAGTGATACAGTTCGTGTAGTTACATATGAAAATCCATACACTTTTCATTTACTGCCTGACTTTCAGCCCTATATGGATACTGTACATATTTGTGCTTCGAGCTCTCTGGCACAAGGAGTGAAAAGGAAGAACCGAATACTTCATGCGTATTCCATTGGGGAGCTCATGAAGAAGTTTTATCCAAGATGGAATGATACAGAACATCGTTTCAACCAATATTCGCTACTGTCTGACCTTTTGCGTGACTGGGAAGGTGAAGAGAACTCAAAAGTCATCCGTTCATTTAAACGCAATAAACTAAATCTGCTTATCACGATGAGGAATCTGACAGAAATTGGGTTAAGGCCGGATGATATCCTTGATTTTTCAAAAAAGATAGAAGAGAAGCTTTTCTGTGATGTCTGGGAGAAAATGATTCCTAGCTTTACCCCGTATATGGTAGACTCCGAGCGGAATTTGAAAGATTATGAAACTATCTTTCAGGTTTTTTTAAATGAAGATTTGCCGATCAGGAACAAAACGATCGTGCTCCATGGTTTCTATTATATATCGCCAGGACAGCATTTCGTCTTTTCAAAATGGAAGGAAGCGGGGTTCGAACTTGTATTCATTAATCTATACAATGAACAGTTTCCAGAAATCTTTTCTTTTCTGGATGAGAATTTTTCCGAAAAGTATGGATGGGCTAAACGAGATAATTGGACCTTGACGACAGATCCATCGACATTACGGAGTGAACGATTCGCCTCGGTTTTACAAGGGAATGTATTGGATGGAAAGTTCGAAGGCATCCATGAAAAATCATATGAATACATGATAGAATTTGTCGGGGATCTGGAGGATGGCGTACATTATGTTTCTCCGAGCAATGATCAGCTACAGGAACGGATTCGTGAATTTAGGCCAGAGGCGTATGAAGGAGAAAGTCATTTTCTGTCTTATCCCATCGGACAGTACCTGCTCCATTTACATTCGATTAGTAATGAGGATAAAGGTGATTATTTTTTGAACGATAAAATCCTAATGGAGTGTTTTTCCTCGGGCTGGCTCAATTATGGGACAGACAATGCCCGAGATTATACGGAGCAACTGAATGCCATCCTCCCTTATTTCAGAAATTGCGAGACCATCGATGAATGGCGCGACCAGATGTTGAGATTGCAGGCTGCCAAAAGATCTTCTTCCCGTTCGATAAGGAAGAATCAATTGAAGAAAACGGATTATTTCAAGGCGGTCAGAATCAATCCTGTATTGAGGTTCTCTTTCTTTTCCGTCACCCTGAAGGATTTAAATGTTATTAAAGGGTTCATGGAAAAGCTTATTTCTGATGCCAAATGGTTAGTGAACATCGAAAATGAGCGGATTACCATCAAGACCCATTTTGACAGGGTCAAAAAGCTTCTGGATGAATCGGGTGTGAAGAATTCATTTCTAGGTTCAGTGGAAAGGGATTTGGTTAATCAGTTAGAAGGAATGCTGATGAGGCCAGTAGAAGATGGACGTACATATCATGTCAGCGATCTTGCTGAAGCCATCGTCGTCTATCTAAAGAATGGATTCGAGTTAGAATTGGAGAAAGAAAACGAAATGAACGACCAGAAAGTATCCATTCAAAGACTCGAACAATTGGATGGCCTAATCCTGTTGAATGAGGGAAAGGGGTTGCACCTTTGCGGAATGGATGAAAAGCACTTTCCAGAAGATAGTTCGCCTATGCCATGGCCGCTGTCGGAACAATTGATACAGCGATTGAATCGTCCAGCGTCTGATATGTACTTATATAGAAAGGGCAATCAAGGGGCCTTTGCGAAATACCTGTTTTACTTGGCGTTATGTTATGAGGGGCAAATTTCAATTTCATGGATTAAAAATTGGGATATCCATGAGCAGTTGGAGAGGTCGGTTTATGTTCAGCTTTTAGGGTTGGAGAAAGAGGCGAATGCTGGGAAGACTAATTATCAATATATGCCGATTAACATTCAACCAAATGATATTGAGATGGCGACCGTGCAAAATAAGCTTCTGAGTTTTCCAAGGGAAGAATTCGTAGAGATGTATTTATGCCAGCGCCGATTCTACTATAGTTCCGTCGTGAATGGCTATTCTAGTTACCGATCTCCCTTTCACCAAGAGTTTCTGGTTGGGAACCTGGTGAAAATTTATGCTGCTAGCGGACAGGACAAGTCGGAAATCATAGAGATTCTCGAAGGGTTGTTTCCCTATTTGACCCGCATACGTCTCCGATTCATCGTCGAGGAAAATCTGAAGGAGTATCTTGTACAAGGAATGAGAAAATATGGGCTAGGACGTAGACTATATTATGAAAATCTTGAATATCCGATGAGCACTATGTATTTTCAGTTTCTAACACATCATGGAGCTTTTCAAAACGAAAGGTGGAAGGGCTCATTCGAATTGATGAATAACAGGAAGGTCAATAAACAGGACATGGATCAATTCATTTCTCCGAAGGATGGCCTTCTGGTTGAAGCGGCACCTTCAGAGTTATGCAAGCTCTGCCCCCATAATGAATATTGTGAGGATGCTCTATATTCGGTGGATATTTCAAAAAAAGGGTTTGATGACATTGAGTGAGTTGTTATTCGACAAGGGAACATATGAATTAAAAATAAACAAAGCTTTCGACTTACTTGAAAAGGCGATGGAGAAGGTGCCTTCCATCGAAGAGGACATTTCAGAAAAAACTGAACGATTTCTGCAGAACATCGAGTTAAGCGAGGAACAGCAAAAAGTGGCTAAAATGAATTCGACCCACCTTCTGGTAAAAGGATCTGCTGGAAGTGGGAAGAGCATCACTCTCCTGACAAGAATGATGCAGAAAATGTCGGAAGATTTCGGAAAACGATTCTTGTTTGTATCTTTCAGTCAGGAATTGGTTAAGGATGCGGGAAACAGGTTTTTTAAATCAAAATATCATGACGCGCTGCAGAAACACGGTCATGAAGTCCAATTCATGACCTTTCATGAACTAGCGTATCGATTATTAAAATCGATGGGAATCGAGGTTAAATTATTTCAAACATCCCACAGGAACCTGAATCATAAAGATAATAACACAAAAGGGATGATGCTAAGGATATTGAACCTTCTCGATACGGAAGAGTTCGAAGGTTACCCTTCCATTCACACGATAAAGAAGACAAAAAATACTGCATTTTTAATGGACGAATTCGCTTGGATGAAGGGGAATGGCTTCATCTCAAAAGATGATTATCTTACCTGTGAGCGTAAAGGGCGTGGAAAGCTGCCGAACCTTTCTGCCAAACAACGGATTACTATTTACCGCCTATTTGAGATTTATAGGGAGGAACAACAGAAAGATTTTAAAAATAGGATTGACCGGGAAGATTATGCCCTCTTAATCATGGAGAATCTTCACAAGTTGCTTAATTCGGAGAAGTTCGATCATATTTTCATAGATGAAGTGCAGGATCTTCAACCAATGCAGCTGAGATTATTGGTTGCCATTAATAAGGGAACATTGACTTTGAGTGGGGATGAAAGGCAGCGAATCTATAAAAGCAGTCCCTTTTCCTATCAATCACTTGGCATAAAAGTACAAAGTGGGAACAACGTCGTATTGAAGCGTAATTGGCGGTCAACTTACCAAATCATGAAACTGGCAAACTCGTTGAATTTTAATCGATCGGATGAAGATTCCAAGTATGACGACGAGAAATATTTTCCAAGGCAGGGAGAAAAGCCACTAATTAGGGCCTTTAAATCCTATAAGGATATGCTAACCCAGGTTGGCAAACAAATCATGGACATTCGCAAGAGTAAACCGGATTCAACTTTCGCGATCATCCATCGTCAGCATGACATCCAAAAGGAACGAGATATGAAGACATTTTTTGGACGGTTTTTTAGTACAAACACTTATATCAAGAAGATAAACGTAAATAATGCGACGAGGCATGTAGAGGAACCGAAAATCTACTATCTTGAAGCTAAGGCTACAAAGGGATTGGAGTTCGACTATGTCTTTATACTGGACTTCAGCATCTTCTACTACCCGCATAAAGACGAAATAGACGATTTGGAAAAAATAAAACAATTTCGTTCCGAGGCCTTCCTTTCCGATAAAAAGGAAATTGAAGAAAAAGAAAAGCGAATCTTATATGTTTCTTTGACGAGGACGAAACAAGAGGCTTTTCTCTATTTCGTAGCTAGTGAGGATCCGGAAAAACGTATATCAACCTTTGTTAAGGAATTTTCAACAAAAGATTATATTGCTAAGGGATTTAGTAAGACTAAGGTATAAGTGGAAAAGGTGGTTAGAATATGTTCCCTTATGCTCTTCATTCCCTTATTTAATGATAGATTTGAAATATATATAAGAGTAGGAATCGAGTCAATGGGGAAAATATAAAATGAATCATTTTATAGATTAAGAGTATTGGTCTAACAGAGAGTTTTAATAATGGAGATGAACGACATGCTTGGTCAAAAGAGGATTATTCTGTGGAAGCTCTCCAGCTTAACTTTGAAATCAAACAGAATACCAGTGGGATTTGTTTGATATGACCAAGGATATTTGTGAATATCGACTTCATTATCACTTTGAGCGGAAGGCTAAATAAAAGAACCCATCCTAAAAAAGAGACATTCCCAAAAGGAATGTCTCCAACTCCTTATTGTTTCAGCAGTTAGGAACCCAAAATGAAAAACATCTATTAAAAAAAGATCTGAAACTTCATTTCGCATTAATATGGGAGCTTATTTTTGTGGTTCCCAAGGGGAGTGTGGTTGCAGGAAAAAGGGGGGGGACAAGTAACTATTTTTGAAGGAGGTTCCTTAATTTATTAATTGCTAGTTTGTGGTTTTTAGAAACTGCCTGCTGCGAAACGTTCATTATTACTGCTATTTCTTTAAATGCCAAATTATCAACATATTTTAACTTTAGTGTTTTCTTTTGAGTATTGGTCAATTGGGAAAGAGCGTTGGCGATTTCCTTATCTGAGGTAATATCTTCGATGGTTTCGGCATCTTCATTATAAATCTTTTCATATCCTTCTTCTTTAACTTCAATCGTGTTTAATAAGGGGATAGACTCATCATTTTCAGCATTTAGAATGATAGGGAAATTTTTATTTTGATCGTTAATACTTATATCGTATTTAACTGCTGTAAAATGTATAGTTTTGGATATGAGCGATACAAAACGAATATAAAATAAATGTTTTTTGAATTCTTCATCTAATTTATTCTTATTTATGATTGAAGGAGTGCATATGGCTTTTTTATACAGTGCATAATTTTTTTCTTCTTTTAAAAAGGATTTTATAATCTTACTATTTATAAACTTTCTATTGTTATCTTCAAACTCGAAAAGTTGGTTGCTGCAACAATCAGATTTAGTCATTATCATCACCTCTTTTTTGTGGATAATACTTTTCTATTTTATTAGAGATTTCTGATGTCCGTTGAACTAAATCAATCAGAAAATCTCTGTCTTCATTGGAGAGTGAGCTGTCATCTAAACATTTTGTGATAAATGTTTGTGTATTTCTTACTTCGCAAAAACACTTGAAAATATTTGAATTCATTTTCTCTCACCTCGAATATTATTTCCTAATTCCACAATAGCTTTTTCAAGCTTTTCCAATTTCTTTTCGAACCTAATAAAAAGATATAAGGCAACAAAGATTGGAAATCCGAAATTACCAATTATATTAACAAGGGTCGTGTAAGTTTCCATATAAGATCCCCTCCATTTTATTTCTTTTTGTGATATTTAGTTTGAAACTCAAAAAATCCTGGAGTTTTATCAACGTCGTATCTATTAATGATTTTAATAATCAAAATAACTAATTCTTGAGTTAAATCTTCTCTTTCTTGTTGTTTTGTTTGAAATAATGATTTTAGAATCTTAGGTTGAAATAAAAAGATAACCGGCTCTAACTTATGAGGTTTAGACTTAGCTTCACTCACCAATTCATATAAATCTTTATTCATTTTATATCCTACTTAACATTTATAACATTGGTTGTTATTTAGTTAAATAATACTTTAATTGGTTATTTACTCCTATTTTATAGAAAGAAATAATTGGAGCATATGTTTGTTAATATTCCTTTTTTAACCTAAGGATAATAGGATAGTTAACAGCTCAAATGGGTAGTAATCGGGGATTTGAAAATATAACTATCCACATTTCCATTGTTTCCTGCAGTACAACCAGAATATTAGGATTTCCCCCTTCTCTTCTTAAAGTCCGAAAGTCTCAAATAAAACAACCATTTTAGTGATTTTCTTAATTTAGTTTTTTAGTATTTTAAAATAGAAAAAGAGACTGCCTAAACTAGACAGTCTCTGAAAATTATTTTGTTGGACATTCTTTTGGTCTTGCAGCACCTGGAACACACATTCTGCAGGTCCATGCAGCACCTACAACCGCAACTGCACATACTGCACATACAATACAAGAAAGTGGATTAAAACAAGTACAGCACCCACCAATACAACTTCCATATATAATTAAACAACTATTCCAAGTTCCACAATCTAATTGTTTATTCATACATTTTGTCCATGATAGACTACAAGAATCGGCCTGGATTGTAACGATTTCTCCATTTTCATGAACGAATGTTCTCTCATTACCAATTAATATAACTGGTTTCATATTACTTTCATCAAAAAAAAGCATACCAACTAAATTTTCCTTTTGGTATAAAGGAAGAGAAAACATATTTAGGGACTCTGAAAGTACTTTACCTTCTTTATCTTCTAAATACTTGGTGTTCTGAATGACATACTCTTCATCATTGTTTAGAGTATAACCATCTTTAATAAGGTGCTTTGATAGTTTGTTAAATTCCTCATTTGAATTAGCAAGTTTACTTAGATCTGCTAATAGCTTTCTATTTGTCGTTTTAGTTGCAACGTTATAAAGGTAGGCCCCATTTACTTCGGTGTAATGTACTTCACCATCTAATCCTTCGTGTGTTTTCACGGGAATAGTAAATTGCTTACCAATGGTACTTTCCATTTTTGCAACTTTGCCTTCATTTAACACAGAATAATCAATTTCATTTGCCTGCAACTTACCAAAGTCAGCTGCAAGATTAAATTGGGCTGTTACTTTTTCCTGAATTTTCTCTTTAAAGGATTGTTTTTCTAGCGCATTTAAAGATAATGATTTAATGATTGTCATTTAAAATCCTCCTTATAATTTTTTAGCTTACAATTCTATAAGGGAGGATTTACTAACTTTTTTACAACCTATTTAGATTAGTTTACAAAACTTTGAACAATTTGGGAAATCATAAAAACTAACAAACTTAGAATAATAGCTCCGACCAAAATATTATAGCCTGAAATGAAGTCATTATAGAATCCAATTGTTCCAATCAATAAAAAAATCAGAATAAAAACATATGATATAGAGAGAGAAACTAGAATTCTACGAAAAATACGTTGATCTGCAACAACGTAACTACTGTTCCACTTATCATTTTTTTTCTTGATTAAGAAATTAATTACTTGATAACCAATAACGAGAGAAGCTATTCCCCACAAGAACCATAAGTTACCATCATTTATAAAATTTAAATAACATGAATATCCAAAGGAAAAGAATAAGTACATATAACCAACTAAAATCATCCACTTTTTAAAACGCATAAAAATCCCTCCTGAAATTTAATCTGTTTTTTCTTCTAAAAAGAATAATTTATCAATTGGTTCATTTAATACAGCAGAGAGCATTAAAACAATTCCTATTGAGGGTTCGTATTTTTGTTTTTCCAATGCAACAATGGTTTGTCTGTGTACACCTATTCGATCCGAAAGTTCCTCTTGTGTAAAATTATGTAATCTTCGAAAATATCGCACGTTGTTTTTTACTTTTCCTCTTTTCAAATTCTCCACCTCTTATGTATAGTATTATATACAAAATGGATTGAAAATAATACATTTTAAAGAATAAAAGGAATTGAATTGGAGATAAAGAGAAAAAATTAGAGTATTTAATAGTTGTTGCTGTTGGTTTATATTAGTTTAAAGTGTTAGACAAGAAGATAAAAATAATAAGCAGGTCGTGCCAGACCTATATCATCAAAAAAAGAGACATCCCCCTAAGGAATGTCTCTTTCCCCTATAAACTTATAACACTCATCATCCCTTCATGCGTAGCTTCCTCAATCGTCCGCGGGCCAAGGCAATCCCCAATCTGTTTCACAATAGGTGCATGGCCTTTCATTTCTTCGAATAATTCTGTGTTGGGAATGCGGCCAAGGGAGAGGACGATGGAGTCCCAGTTTGTTAGTTCTTCTTTTTGTTGGGTGAATAGGTTCCGGATGATGACGTGATCTTCTTTGATTGCCCCGATGTCGTAATGGGGAAGGAGTGTGACGTTCAGGTTGTATAGTTTTTTTAGGTATTCGTTCCTGAGATATTGGTGGACGGTTTCGCCGATGTGCAGTCGTGATGATATGAGTGTGACTCCATGGCCTTTTTCGGCTAGGTAGATGGCTGCTTCCATGCCGGGCCAGTCACCGCCGAAGTCGAATACTAATACGTTATCCCCAACTTTTTTTGTTGAGCTGAAGAGGTCATCACTCATGATGATCCGTGGGTCATCGATTCCTTCGATGGTTGGTATATAGGGCCGTGAGCCTGTTGCACAGATGATGGCGTCCGGATTCGATTCGGATATTTCCTGGGCGGTGGCTGTTTTTCCTAATTGCACATTTATATTGCTTCTCATTAATTTCCGGGAGTAGTTATCGAGCATCGATTCTGCGAGTTCATGCCGCATCGGTGCTTTGCGCATGGTGCGGAGCAGGCCGCCGATTGATTTGCTTTGATCGATCAGTGTAACGGAATGACCTAGTGAGTCCGCTGTTATGGCTGCCTGTAATCCGCCAGGTCCGGCACCGATCACCAGGACATTTTGTTTGTTTCTCGTTTTCTTTAATTCTGGTAAGATCCATGCTTCTTTACCGGTTGTCGGGTTTTGGACACAGCCAATCGGCAGTCCTTTATGATAGTGACCGATACAGGCTTGTAAACAGCCTATGCATGCATCGATTGCTTGCAGGTCGCCGTTCTTTGCTTTGTTGGGCATGTCAGGGTCGACGATTAAGGCCCTGGTCATTCCGACGACATCGGCTTTTCCGGTCGATACGATCTGCTCGGCTTCAACGGGGTCGACGATTCGATTGCCAACAAAGACCGGTACGGCTCCTGCCATCCTGATTTTAAATCCATGAGGTGATAGGTATGCGTGCTTTATCGGTGATGGCGGCACGATATGTGTTGATCCTTCAAAGGTGCTTGAATCTCCGGCTGTGACATTAATGAAATCCAATCGGACCTTTTCCACAAGATATTCGACGATTTGCACGGAATCCTTCATCGTTGTCCCGTCCATCGTCAGTTCATCTGAGCTCATGCGAATGCCAACGGTAAAGTCTTCCCCGACTCTTTCCCATACTTTCTCCAAAATTTCGACAATGAATCGCATCCGATTTTCGAATGATCCGCCATAGAGATCGGTGCGTTTATTTGTATGCACCGACCAAAACTGGGCAGGAAGATATCCGTGTGAACAGCAAATTTCGACTCCATCAAGTCCGCCTTCCTTTGCCAGCTGTGCTGAATGGGCGAACCCTTCAATCACTCCTTCAATATCCTCCAAGCTCATTGGTTTTGGCATCACGCCGAAGCGCAGGCTGGGAACGGCGGAGGGCGCCCATGCCGCATTTCGGTAGTCGCTCGATACGACTTCCCTTCCGCCATGAAATAGCTGCGAGAAAACCTTCGTTCCATACTTATGAAGCGTTTCGGAAAGCTCTTTGTAGGCATCGACGATTCTCTGGTCATATCCGGCAATCGTTTTGGACGTAAGCATTCCGGATGGATGTACCGATGCCGCTTCAAGGATGATCAATCCGACGCCCCCTTTAGCACGGGCTTCATGATAGGCGACCATATCCGAAGTGGGGATTCCGTCCGTGACATGATTTGTTTGATGTGCTGTACTTAAGATCCGGTTTTTTAATTCAGTAGAACCGATCGTTAATTGGGTAAACAGATTCTTGAATTGAGCCATATCCATGACCACTCCCTAATGTTAGATAGAATGAGAGTATAGAGGGCAGCCGCCTCCTATCTATCTCTATACAGGTTCAATATGCAATAACCATGCCGTTCCGGGGGAGTGTGGTTTCATATTCGTTTTTTTACTTGGATAAAGAGGGTATGGCTCAGGAATATAGTATTTTATATATAGATAAGTGAACCTTTTTTGGAAAGTGGTGATTCATAAAAGGTTCAGCATTAGATAGGTTGATATAGAGACGTTCGTCGCTTATGAATATGACACTTATCTCTTTTCGTATCAAAAAGTGTAACAAAATCGGTTCGAATTCAAAATATGGGGGTGATGTGATGGAAGTAAAAAAGGAATCACTAATTGTATTTTCCGATATTTCTATTTTGGATGTGAAAGCATTATTGAAAATTAATTCTTCGCCTTTTATTGTCATGAAAAATCACTTGGAAATCCTCGGCATATTGGATGAAGGTTTCTTTTTAAAGAGATTGGATAGCGATGGTCAAAATCAGGAAATCACGGCTTATCTTAATACATCGTTTGTCGTCGTTGATGATTTAGATAAGCTAAGTGAAGAGGATATGAGCACCTATGATTTTGTGATTCAACATGGCGATAACCAATATAGCTGCCATCCGATTTCTGAAGTCAGGGAAATGCTGCTTAAAAAGAAGATGAAGAGCTTAATCAGTCTAAATGAATCACTAAAGAAAGAGCTGGAGGTGACAAGAAAGAAGGTAAAGGAGCTCACGCAAATCCTGGATTCCAGCTATGATGAAATTTTCGTGACGGATGCGAACGGAAACACGTTATTCGTGAGTGAAGCGTGCAAGAAGCTTACAGGGCTGCCGCCGGAGGCCTTTATTAATAAGAACATTAATGAGCTGGTCGAAAAGGGACTGATCAATAATTCGGTTACATTAAAAACGATGAAAACGAAAGCGATCCATTCAGCTGAACAAACCTATCCGCATGGAGTGACTGTATTCTGCACAGCAAAGCCGATTTTTGATGAAGAGGGGAACTTATATAGAATCGTTTCGAACTCCAGGGATATCACGGAATTGGTTGAGATGAAAAGTCAATTGAACAGAGTGAACCTTAGGAACCAGCGGGCCCAGCATGAAAATTCGAGAACCGTTTCATTCAATAACTTCATTACAAATTCGGATAAGATGATAAAGGTTTTGGAATTAGCTGAAAAAGTCGCCCCGATGGATTCCTCGATCTTCATCCATGGAGAAACAGGAGTCGGAAAAGGGGTTTTAGCAAGGGTCATTCATGATCTCAGCAGCAGAAAGGATAAGAATTTCATTCAAGTGAATTGCGGCGCGATTCCATCGGCTTTAATTGAGTCCGAGCTGTTTGGCTACGAAAGCGGTGCATTTACGGGAGCTAATAAGCATGGGAAAAAGGGGCTTGTTGAGAGTGCTGATGGAGGCACGTTGTTTCTTGATGAAATCGGGGAAATGCCGCTCGACATTCAAGTGAAAATCCTGCATCTGGTCCAGGACAGAACATTCATGAAGGTTGGAGGAACCAAAGAGAGAAAGGTGAATATTCGGATTATCTCCGCTACTAATAAAGACTTGAAACAAATGATCAAGAATAATCAATTTCGCGAGGATCTATATTATCGATTGCATGTCGTTCCATTGGAAATCCCGCAGCTGCGTGAGCGAAAGGAGGATATTCTATTATTAACCGATTATTTTCTGAAGAAGTTCAATGAAAAATACGGTCAATCAATCACTATCGATGATCATTCCAAGTTAATTCTGCAACTGCAGGATTACCCGGGGAATGTTCGGGAATTAGAAAATGTAATTGAACAAATTGTCGTGACGGCTAGAAAACCTATCGTAACGATAGAGGATTTGCCATCCGACTTAACCTACAAAGATACGGCACTAGTCAATTTAACAGGAATCATTCCCTTGAAAAAAGCGTTAGAGGAAACGGAAAAACAATTATTATCACAGGCCCTTTCTACATATAAATCAACCAGAAAAATGGCCAAAGCCCTGGAGGTTAGTCAAACGACGATCATGCGCAAGCTAGGTAAATACCAATTTGTATATGATGAGAATAAATAACGATGACCTTTGTAAATATCTGAAAATTAAGAAAACTTGGTATGGATATTGCATATTTAATTATTGATTATTTCTATTTTGATAAGGGGGTCAAATAATGGGCGAGTTGATTTTCTCTTTAAGTTATGGGGGTTCCTTAATTGTCATGGGGTGGATCACGAAGGTGTTCCTGGTGAAAATGAAAAAGAGCCAAGAAGAAATAAAAGCAAAAGATCCGATTGAAAAGGTGGGGATGTAAGTGGCCTTTCTGCTTGGTATTATCGTATCCTTTTGTGTTTATGTGTCGATCGGCATTTTCTTATTCAGGAAAGTGAAAAGCTCAGAGGAGTATTATGTATCTGGACGTAGCGGAAACACATTGATGATAACCGGTACGCTAGTTGCCTCTTTCCTAAGTACTGTATCTTTCATGGGAGAGGCGGGATTTTCCTATGAAGGGTATCCGATCCTGCTGCTTATCCTCGTTATTTTTAATGCAAGCGGCTATATTTTCGGGGTGTTCCTGTTTGGCAGGTATTTAAGAAGAAGCAAATCATTGACGGTTCCTGAATTTTTCGGTAACCGCTTTCATTCTAAGAAGGTCCGTCTGGCGGCTGCAATCACGACGATTCTCGGAATTGCAGCATACTTGGTTGCCGTTACCCAAGGGGCAGCCGTTTTATTGGCCGAGGTTTCCGGTGTTTCCTATCCAATGGCCCTGGTGATCATGTGGGTCGTGTATTCATCCTTTACCATTCTCTCAGGTGCGAAGGGGGTCATGGTCAATGATACCGTGATGTTCTTTTTATTCTCGATCGCAACGTATCTGAGCTTTCCTTATATCATCAAATCAGCAGGCGGGTTTCCTGATGCCGTTACGAAAGCGGCAAACCTGGCTGAACGGCCTGATTTATTAAGCTGGCATGGCATTACCGGACCAGCCGCAACGATGGGTGCTCCTTGGGAAGCGTTGGCCTGGGCCGTCATCATGGGCTTAGTCTGGGGCATTGTCATAGCAGTGAGTCCATGGCAAAGCAGCCGATATTTAATTGCAAAAAATGAACACGTAGCCATCCGGGCCGGCGTATGGGCAACGATATCCATTTTGACCGTCTATTTGTTTCTTCATATCAGCATCTCGACAATCACCACCATTAGAGCGGATATTGCCCCGACGGAAAAGGTATTCATTTGGGCAGCGATGAATATTGTCCCGACATGGCTTGGAGTCATCATCGTCAGCGGCATCATGGCTGCGGCATTATCTTCCTGTTCGAGCTTCCTGCAGATTATAGGAAGCAGCATAACACGGGATATCATGGAACAATCAAGGAAAAAGGAATACACAGATCACCATCTATTACGGGCCAGCCGCATTTCCATGGTTGTGATCAGCTTGATCATCTTATTGATTGGATTATTCCAGCCGCCTGCCGTCATGTGGATTGGCTACTTTGCGGCAACATTATTTGCCGCATCATGGGGGCCGATTGCCATATCAAGCGTATTTTCAAAGAAGGTAACGAAAGAAGGAGCCTTTTGGAGCATCGTATTCGGCTTCTTTGGAGTGATTCTCGGAGAAAGCCTCGGCATGTTCGGAATAAGCCTTCCAGTTTACTTCAATCCTGTCATCATTGGTTTAATTTTAAGCATAGGTGCACTTATCATTGGCTCCAAGTATGGAACGATCACCATCGAAGAAAGGGAGTTTCAGGCAAATATCCTTCAAACCCCGATTGAAATAGACGAGCAAAAAGAAATGAACATCACCCTTAGGTACCCAGCCTATTTAATGATTAGCGGTGTCATGATTATCATGGTTACACTAGTGTTTTATTATTGGCCGATCAATATGAATTGATAGATTGAACGAAACTATTGTATGGGCAGGGGAAATCCCTGCCTTTTTTTGACTGAAAAAAAGTGTCCAGGTTTCCCTAAACACATTAAGGATGAATCGTAACCGGTGTCCCGATTGGAACGATTCTTGATAATTCCTCCACGTCCCGATTATGCATGCGAATACAGCCTTTTGAGACGGCTTTACCGATCGAGTTGGGGTCATTCGTTCCATGAATGCCGTAGTGCTCCTTGGATAGACTCATCCACATTGTACCGAATGGGCCTCCGGGATTGGGGGCTTTATTAATGATGATGAATTGTCCTACTGGTGTACCGAAAAGCATTCTTCCAACAGCAATAGGATATTGTTTTTGCAGTACTCCATTTTTTAGCAGCCTTAGCTTACGATTGTTAACGGACACATCGATCTGAAATGGAATGGTATCAGCAGGAGGAAAACCAGGGATCATAATGGGTTGACCAGGATAAATGACATTTGGGTTTATGGTCGGGTTAGCGGTGATGATTTCAGATAGCGGTTTCCGGTAGTCCCTGGATATCTGTGTCAGTGTTTCACCTGGTTTAACTGTATGAATCAGACTGAACACCTCCATAGGTTATAGTTGTCATGTTTCATTCTATGTGATTTTTCAAAAGTGTTTCGAACTCGCTGTTATCTGTTTTTAATGAAACTAATATGTTAAGTAACCAAGCCGAAAAGAAACCGAAATGAACTTTTGATAAAATAAGTTTTTATGGAGATGGATTTTTTGTTAGTTAAAGAGGGGGATTAAGGGTGGAGGAACATGTGAAAAAGGCTTTAGTAGAATGGAATGAAGAAATTAGTGATGTATTAAATGGGATAGAAAAAGAGTATGAAGAAGTTAAGCGTGACCTTCAGGTTTATTCCTATAAATTCAATATCACCAAGCAAGTTGTACAATCCACTATAAATGATGAAATTATTAGAAACATCCGCGAGCAATATCATAAACCTTTTGAACAAAAATTGAACGAATTGAAAGAATCAATAAAAGAGCTGGAAGAAAAGAGAAAGGTTTTCCAAATGTTTGTCGATAAAATTGAAAAGGTTAGTGAAAGAGAAGAAGGAAAACCGCAAATATCCGTCATATAAGGCAGCGAAGGCTAGGATAATCATGCCACTCTACTATTCTATACACAAAAAACATGGCAGCGCATATAACTGCTTTTTTTTGCTGGAATTTGCAAAAAGGGGCACCTTGTTTACCCCAACATCTACCAGGGTACACTATCCTATAAACAGGAAATGGGGGAATTCTATGTGGAATGCGGTCTTTTGGGGAGGGGTTTCGGGTTCTGCTGTCCTGCTTGGCGCACTAGCCGCCATCTTCATTCCTATTAAGAAAAACATCATTGGCTATATTATGGCTTTTGGTACAGGTGTATTGATTGGTGCAGCGGCATATGAGCTGCTTGCTGATTCGGTGAGTGATGGAGGAATCTGGCCGACTGCAATCGGATTCATAACAGGGGCCGCCGTATTTACTGCCTTGGATTTTCTTATTTCCAAAAAAGGTGCGGATAAAAGGAAACGGTCCAATAATAGCTCTTCGAAGGAAGCGGGCCTGGCCATTTTCATCGGGACGGTGATGGATGCCATACCGGAGTCGATCATGATTGGCGCAAGCTTAATAAGCGGTGGCTCGGTAAGTTGGCTATTGGTCATTGCCATCTTCATCAGTAATATTCCGGAGGGGCTCTCGAGTACAACTGGTCTGCTCAAAAGTGATTATTCCAAGAAGAAGATCATGCTGCTGTGGTTTTCCGTCCTGCTCATTTCGGCACTATCCTCGATGTCGGGCTATCTATTCCTCGATCATGCCCCGGACTATGTCCTGGCAGCGATGGCAGCATTTGCAGGCGGCGGAATCATCGCCATGATTGCCTCAACGATGATGCCTGAAGCATATGAAGACGGAGGAGCGATCACGGGGATATTCACCGCAGCCGGCCTGCTTATCTCTTTAGTTCTGGATTCGATGTGATAACGAAAAAGTGAGATTGTCCCCTTGGAAGGAAAGGGGGCAATTTTTTTTGTAAAATCTATCATAGTACGAAATAAGGAAATCTACTCTAAGAATAATTGTTGGTGTTAAAATATCATTTCAAATCATACACTCTTCATATAGATTTTAGAAGTTGAGGAGATGTTAGAAATGAACTTCGAGATGCAAATAGCGAATATGCTGGCTGATAATATAAATGGTTTCATTACATTCGTCCGGGAAAATCATGAAAAAGAAAATAATTGCTTTTGTTTAAATAGAGATAAATTGTATCAATTGAAGCTTCTTGTTGAGGAGTTTAAGTTTCAAGTATTGGCAGATGAACTTAAACGAATCAATCGGTTTACTTGGGATGAAAACTACACGCATTTATTAGTTGATAGATTCAGGAAAGGGATGGGCATCATTGAAGAGTACGTTGAAAACAACTACAGTGACTTATTCATTTTTACCGCTAGACTTTACACATTGAATAACCTCAGCTTATTATTTTGCAAGGAGGAAGAATCGGGCACAGTCTTCCGCGAATAAAAGAAGAGCACATATTATCGTATATAATATGTGCTCTTCTTTATTTCACTATAGGGATAGTTGACCAAAAGATTCTCATTCTTTTATATGCTCCGAGCCCGGTCTTATTTGCTTGGCATCGTAGAGATATATTTTTTGACTACTTCATAAACATATTCTTGATTGGCTGCTGCTGTATTAGGGTTATATTTACCGCCATTCACTTTATTATTGGATAGCACTCGTATACTTAAGAAAGGCACATCATAAGCTTTAGCGATTTGTGCTGCCGAAGCTCCTTCCATTTCTTCAACAGATGTACCATATTTCGTATGGAACCATTTAATTCGATCCACTTCATTATTCCAAACGTCTGCAGAACCGATAGTACCATCGACAACCTTACCTTTTGTGTAGGTATCTTTAACTGCATGAGCAGCTGCGAGTAAATCCTTATCTCCCTCGTAGAAGCGTGGTTTTTCAGCGTTAGGATCTTCTCCCGCACTTCCTTCAGAAGCCATTAGGTCCATTGGTTTCCAAATGGTTGGATCAATTCCTTGGTTTTCAGTTTTATCTGCTGTTTTTAATGAACCTAGGTTTACCGTTCTTTTTCCTAAAACAATATCGAAAACGTTTAAGCTTGGATCATGTCCGCCTGATGTCCCTTGATTGATGATGGCAATAGGGTTATATCTTTCAATGGCCAATGCTGTAGCGGCAGCTGTGTTTTCCATCCCTTTACCTGTTTTTGCAACGATTACAGGATAATTGTCTAACGTTCCAATGTAAAATACAAAATCCCCTGATTTTTCTTCTTTAACATTTTTTAACCTTTTCGCGAAATTTTCAGCTTCGATCGGCATTGGACCTTGAATTATGATAGGCCTTTGAGTCTTTTTTTCCACCGTTTCATTTTTGGAAGCAGAACTGCATGCAGCAATCACCGACACGAAAAGTAATGTAATGATTCCTAATATAGTGTACTTTTTGAACATGTTTTTTCTCATATAATTTCTCCTTAAAACATATTATTCGATTGTTTGATACACTCGCAGTTGCGGTCAAAGAAAAAGGTCCAGAGCGGCAGAATGATTAATGCCTTCTAGACCTACGATAGTTAAAGTAAAGATGATTATAATGCTAAATCATTAGCTGCTCAAGAAAGCGGGCAGCCGAATACTTTAACTCGTAGTCTAGTTCTTTCACTGGGAACCAGGTAGAAACGCTCAGACCATATTTCCGAGCATATACGAGTAAATTACGATTATTACTTTGCTAATATAACAAACAAATGATAGATAATCAATAAAAAAGTGAACGTTGAAATATAAATATAATATAATGTTCGTGTTTAAGGAGGTGTAAGTCGATAATAAGGTTGATTTCCACTCCAGGCACTCGCTTTCCGCGGGCGGTCGTGGAGCCTCCTCGGCTTGCGCCTGCGGGGTCTCCCCTAGACGCGCTTTCCCCGCAGGAGTCTCGTACCCTCCGTTCCAATCAACTGGAACGTTTTTTAAATAAAAAACTATTGGCAAACTGACTTTTCTTCCAATTTGGCTATAGTCTGGAGGGGGCGGAATGGCTCATCCCGATCCAGATTACAAGACTATGGTTTTCTTAATAGTTTTTTAGATTTCTGAAATCAACTGGAACGTTTTTTTTGAGGGTTTGTAATCTGATCGTTGATTTCCACTCCAGGCACTCGCTTTCCGCGGGCGGTCGTGGAGCCTCCTCGGCTTGCGCCTGCGGGGTCTCCCCTAGACGCGCTTTCCCCGCAGGAGTCTCGTACCCTCCGTTCCAATCAACTGGAACGTTTTTTAAATAAAAAACTATTGGCAATCTGACTTTTCTTCCAATTTGGCTATAGTCTGGAGGGGGCGGATGGCTCATCCCGATCCAGATTACAAGACTATGGTTTTCTTAATAGTTTTTTAGATTTCTGAAATCAACTGGAACATTTTTTAGAAAAAAACTGTAGGCAAGCCCACTTTCTCCGATTTTGTCTACAGTCTGAAACAGATAGATTTATCTGCTTAATTATTGGCTTAATCGATTTCGTAGAATTCAATTACGGTCTTACGGTTCTTTTCAGCAATCTGCTGTTAACTTCGAGGGCATTTGCATTCATTAATGAATAGGGAGAAAAATGATAACAGGAGAGAAGAATAGGTGCAAAGGGCTGCACCTATTTAGTAATTTGCCCATAAAAAGATGGGAAAAAGGATCAATAAGGGGATGATTTTTAGCACGGCTTTCCGCTTTGATGGAGCATTCAGCCATATCAAAACAATGCCTACCAATACTCCGATAGAAATAAGTACAGTGCCAACCGTTTTCATCCATGTCATTTCAAAAATTGGTTCGAGCAACAAGAGTACCCAACTGAGTGCCACTAAACCACCAGTAAAGATAAAACGCTTACTAGTAAAATCAGTCTTCGCTTCATTTCGTTCTTCTTCTGACATCTTTTTATAACCCCGCCACATCATGAAGGACGGAATCCTAACATTAAAACTAATCGTACGATTGCATCTATATTCATTAAGTCCTCCAGAAATTACTAACTACCATCCATATACGTTTGTTCCTGGTAAAAGTTTCAACACTTCCTGCATAATGACACACGAATCACGCGACGAAAATACCCCTTCAGATCCAAATGTCTAAGGGGTATTTTCATGTCCAAGCATTTGAAGTAGGTTTTGTCAGGGCTTATTCATGAGGAACAGTTATGACTACATTTCCCTTTTTATGTCCTTGTTCTACATATCTATGAGCCTCGGGAATCTGTTCCAGCGGGTAGCGTTTATCAATGACCGCTTTTATTTTTTCAGTTTCGATAAGCTCCTTGAGGAGTAATAAGTCTTCCGTAAGTACCTTTGCTATTCCTTGTCCTTCGACGGACACGTATTGCCCGTTCGGGGTCAGTGCTTTCTTGCATGCGGCTTTCGAGCTTTTACCGACTGCATCAAAGATGATGTCATATCGCTCTTGTCTTTCCGTGAAATCCTCCTCCGTATAATCAATTACCTCATCTGCTCCCAATGATTTCACCAATTCAAAATTAGCTGCACTGCAAACTCCGGTAACTTCTGTTCCAAAGTATTTGGCTAGCTGTATGGCTGAAGTTCCTACTGACCCGGATGCACCGTAAATGAGGACATTTTGTCCGTCCTGGATCTTGGCTTTTCTGAAAAAATGCAGGGCTGTCGTTCCCCCAAAAGAAATGGCGGCCGCTTCCTCATAGGTCACATTGGCAGGCTTTATAGCTATTTCGCCGTCTTCAGGTAAACATGTGTACTCGGCATGAGCCCCGAAATTCATTCCAGTCATCGCAAAAATCTGGTCGCCTTTTTTGAATTTTTTCACATTCCTTCCTGTTTCCTCTATTTCCCCGGCCAGCTCCACTCCGAGTATCGATTTTCGCGGCTTTCTAAGACCCAGGAAGATCCGCATCGGCAGCCATAATAAGAAGGGGCTATTGAAACTACGGACTCTTATGTCTCCTGAAGCCACTGTTGCCGCATGAATCTTTACCAGAACTTCGTTGTCCTTGGGCGTTGGTTTTGCTACCTCTTTGAGTTCCAGTACATCGGGTGAACCGTATTTTGTGCATACCATTGCTTTCATCGCGAGTCTCCTTAGTTTTTGATACAATCTTTTAATACTATGATAGAAGCTGTAATATAAAACTACATGTAAGCGAAACGGAAGAAACTTTTGAATGAATGCTTAAAAGCATGAGGTATTTGTCCGGTATCGGTCAGGGGCTGTATCGCTGGGCGGTCAAAACCATATGAAATTCTATAAGACAAAAGGAGATAAAAGTATGGCCATTAACGAAAGACCAAGAAGAATAATTTTAGATTTAGCAGTTACTTTAGATGGATTTATTGAAGGGCCGAAAGGTGAAGTTGACTGGTGCATTATGGACCCTGAAATGGGGTTCATTGATTTCTTAAATGATATGGATACTATTTTTTATGGGAGAAAAAGCTATGATTTATGGGGACAATATACTCCAGAAAATGAGGTATCTGATACTGAAAAAGAAATGTGGAAGTTAGTACATGGCAAAGAAAAATTCATGTTTTCCAAAACAAAAAAAGGCACGGATGATAAAGTAACAATCATAAATGATAATATTGTTGAAGAAGTAAATAAATTAAAGAAAAAACCAGGTAAAGACATCTGGCTTTATGGCGGGGCAAGTCTTATTACAACTTTTATAAGATATGGACTGGTTGATGAATTTAGGTTATCTGTTCACCCTGTTGTTTTAGGGGAAGGGAAACCTTTGTTTATTGACATGAAGGAGAGATTGAATCTAAAACTGGTTGATACAAAAAGATTTTCCTCTGGCGTTGTTCAACTTTGCTATCATCTTAATGAAGGATAAGCATGATGATATAAATTTCTTCATCAACTAATGAGGGAGTTTTTGCTTTTGCTGTTAGGGAATTTCATTTGCTATCTGTTTATGAGTCCATATATGAAATTCTTAGTTTATTGAAGTATTTTTTTTCAAAACATGTCCCCGCGGATAATATCTCACCCGAAGTGATGCACCGTGTAGCCGCATAGACAATCGTTGAGCAGCTTATTCATGATCACCGTCATTAAATCATTGGCTGTCTTTGTATTATTTAAAATGATGAATTCACGAGTAAAACGTTGAAATTCACGAGTAAAACCCCAAAACTCACGAGTAAATGCTTAGAATTCACGAGTAAATCCCCAAAACTTACGAGTAAAACTATAAATAGGTATCCATACATGATGTGTGGGTTCCTTTTTTTATGCGTTTTGCCATTTATAAATTATAAAATGTAATATATATGTTGCAAAAAGTTAAATCAACCATATAATAAGAGTGAGCGATGGAATTAATTGGAGGTCGATCGATGATGAATTTATTTAAACGAACGAAAAAGATCACGGATGAGCGGGTTGAGCATGTAAGAAATAAAATTTATAAAGAAATGTATCACGTCATCTTGGCCATTTGCCTGGTGAGTGCACTTTTCAAACTATATAAATATGGTGCAGGCAGCGGGGAGCTATATCTGGAATTCGTGATCATCGTTGCAGGAGGGCTGTATTACTTAGCTCGTTCCATTTTCTTAGGTGTATTTTGGGATGAAGTGGAAATGCATGACCGCACAAGCAAAACACCGATGAGCAGGAAGACGATTATTGGTACGGTTGCTTTAGCACTCATCATCGCTATATTCATGGGGGTGAATAGTGCTGTATCCTATGCGGATAGCAGTTCCCAAGGCGTATGGTATTTTGTATTGGTATCGTTTGTATCCGTTATGATCTATTTGCCGATTTTACTTCTGTTTTTTGGTGGTATATACTTGCTGGCGAAGAAAATCGGAATGAAAAATAGCGAAGATAATAAGAAATTGTAGGTGCGAATCCCTTGAAAAACATAAAACTGAAGCTTGCGAGAGTGGAAAAAGACTTGTCACAAGATGAACTGGCCAAAATTGTCGGCGTTTCCAGGCAAACGATAGGATTGATTGAATCAGGAAAGTATAATCCCTCATTGAGTTTGTGTGTCGGTATTTGTAAAGCATTATCGCGTACATTGGATGATTTGTTTTGGGAGGAAAACTGAGTAGGGTATCCATTGACTTGGATATCTTTTTTTTAGGAATTTATCATCAAAAAATGGGGGAAGGTATAGCATGTAAGCAAAAATCTAACATTCGAGAGGGATGGTTTGATGGATCGTACGATTGGTTACTTACGTGAGATATTATCTAACTATACGGACCAATATCCTGAAGCGCAGGAAATTTATAATAAAATCAAAAGCGGACATTTTCATTCTGAAGAAGAACTCGTCAATAAGCTATCCGGTAAAGAGGCCAGCCTCCTTAACCATATTCTTCCTCAGGAAATCAAGCATGCGAAGGAAGCGAGTGATACGGAGCGGGTCACGCAATTATCAGAGGTATATGAACTGATTCTTATATGATAAAACCTTGTCCATGATGATCATGGACAAGGTTTTGTTGGTTTTTTTATTCCATTTCACTAAGTGAATCCATATGACTGGCGATCATGGCGATAATCGTGCTTGCTTCTTCCTTGCTGAAAATGAAATTCGTTTCATCCTTTATCAGATCATCATCCGAGGTCCGAATCCGATTGATCCGTTTCAGCACACCATCACCTGTTTCCTGGACGATACCGAATTGATACGTGACCTCGACTTCATTATCCTGGATATAGGCGGTCACTTCAGGCGTTTCCCATTCTACATCGATTTCGTATATATCGGAACCTTCGCCGTCTGGATCAGATAAATCATCTTTATCATCATCCATATCCAAATCATATTCGTAATCGGCATCATCCTCTTCCAAATAGTTATGGAAGCTCTCGTGGACAGCATCGACGATATCTTCAATGTCTGAAAGGATGACCTTGCTGATCTGCCCTAAATCCGGCTCAAACGATTCCATATAAAATTCTTCATTATACGGATCAAAAAACAGCGAGGAAAAATAATCCCTCTCATTGTCATCCAGCTCTGTATAAAACTCGATCCGTGGATGCTTCGACCCGCGCTCCACGATCATACTGCCATTTCGGTCGTATTTCTCACAAATTGATTGAAGATGATCCTGCAATTCCCCGCTAACTCTGTCAAACCATTCTAATGACATCAACATCCACATCCTTTCGTGATTATTATTTCCCAGAAAACACGAACATGACGTGCCATTTAAAGCCAAATGCTCAACAAAAAAATGAAAATGTCAGTTATAAAAAAGTAATGTAAAGGGAAAATAAGATGAATGGCAAAAACGGTAATCGTATTTTATGGTATTCATTTTTAAGGAATGGCTGAGGAGCAAACCGGGTCGGATTGTTAAATGAGTTAAGACATTTAGTCAGCAAGTTAAACCGTAATGTATTTGAGAAGATTGAACTATCAAAGTGGTATCAAGGGTGGAAAAATATATAAAGAAGCGTTATGAAAACTTGGAAAACCCCTTCATTATTTAGAAGGGATTTTTATCGAACGTTTTTGAATCCGGCCCCATTTATGGATAACGAATTTTTTAAGTTTCCCTATACCTTTCAATAATAAAGTCAATAAAATACCTGCTTGCTATTGGCAATACCCTTTTATCCTTATACGCCAAAGTAATTGTTCGAATAATGGAAGGAGAGATAGCTTTCGTTACAATATTATAGGGACATTTATTTAAGAGAAGTTTCGGTAAAATCGAAATGCCAAGCTCTTGTTCAATCATCGACATTATCGCATAGGGATCAAATACTCGGTATTGTGTATCAGGTTCAAAATTGTACTGTTTAAAACCTATTAATGGTTCATTAATAACTCCCTCATCCAACAGAATATAAGGATCTTTTAGCAATTCTTTCAATGATACTTTTGTGGATGATGCTAAAGGATGATCTACTGGCATTACAGCCAGCATTTCTTCTTCCTGCAGGGGTATCGTAGTTAAATCCGTAACATTTGAATTCACAAAGCCAAAGTCTACGTTTCCTTCTTTAATCCAATTTGAGATTTCCGTATAATTTCCTTGGTGTAATTCGAAATGAACAGTTGGGTAAAGTTCCTTAAAATCTTTGATCAATCCCGGTATCCAATGACATGTAACACTGGAGAAGGTGCCAATTCGAATAAGGCCACTTTGGAGTCCCTCCATCTCTTTATGCTTTTCAATCAGTTCCCTATGTGAATTACAAATCTTCCTGATAAATGGCAAAAATTCCTCGCCATCTGGTGTCAGTGTAATACCCTTTCGAGAGCGTAAAATAAGAGTGGTGGAAAGTTCTTCCTCTAATGAATGCACCATTTGGCTAATGGCGGACTGGGTATAGCCAAGTTCTTCAGCAGCTTTTGTAAAACTGCCTGTTTCTATGGTTTTGATAAAAGCATAATACGAATTCAACCTCACTAACCCCCTTACATTAGTAATTCTAATAGATCTATTATAAAAATTGGTTTTACTAATGTAAATAGAAGAAATAAAATATAGTTGTGAAGAATTATTAGGTAGGGGTTGAAGTAGAAAGATAATGAGTATTAATGTTAAATACAGAAAGATTATTTATGCATTTTTTATGGCTTTTAGTATGTCCTTTTTTATTTCCTTTATATTAGTCTCAATAAATAGTGGTTATGATCATATATTCTTATCTAAATGGTTAAAAACTTGGTCACAGGCTTTTATCTGTGCTTTCTTTGGAGCTTACTTTTTTCCGGGAGTAATACAACAAATAATGAGAAGAATTAATTTTGTAGAAAAACCGCCAATAATTGAGAAAGATTTTTTAGTGAGAGAAGAAGACAATGGATAATGGCCAAAATGTGGATATGGGTTTAAAGGAAAACCGATGGATTTTAAAAATACGGATCAAGAGCTGCCTAAATGATGGGGAGCTTTTTTTCGTTTCCCCTGAAAAATTTTAAGGCCATGCTACTTTCATCCTGAAAAAGTTTATATAGAGTGTGAAAGGGGGTGAGTGGCATGGCAAGTCAGATTCCAGTATCAAGTACGTTGCGGATCGATTTTGAGACGGGGTTAAATGATAAAGGGGCCATCGTTTTCAAGCGGAGGGCATTTTCGAACATCAAGGTCGAGGCGACGGCGGATCAGTTGTTTTCGGCAGCTGTTGCAATCGCGAGTGTGCAGAATTATCCAATGGGTGAAGTGACCCGGGTGGATACGTATTCATTGATTGGCTAATCGGTTTTGGAGAGATGTCGTACGAGGGGGAGGTGATTTGAAATGGCTAAAGTACTGGAAATGATTTTCGTTACGGAGGAAGGAAAGTCAGCGACGATTTCCGTTGATAATCCGAAGGAGCCGGTCGAGGTAAATACGCTTAAACTGGCAATGGAAAAAATCATTGCTGGGAATGTGTTCGTTACATCTTCTGGGGATTTCACCGATTTGAAAGCGGCACGCCTTGTCGAGCGGAATGTCGAGGAAGTGGAACTCATCTGACGGACGGGAAGGTCATCTTGTTGGACACCCTGGAAGTGAGGTGAATAAAAGTGGATCAAATCCTGCCATTTGTCAGTGATATTGGGTTCCCGATCATTGTTACCCTTTATTTGCTTCATAGGATTGAAACGAAATTGGATACTTTGAATGAAACCCTTGTGGAGCTGCCAGATCGCCTGCGAGAAGGGATTCCCAAGTCAGGTTAAGGATAAGCGGGGAGCATCATGAGTGATACCATTCATGATGCTTTTTCCTTTTGAAATGGAAAAGTTTTAATAGATTCTAGTTTCATATCAAAACTATCGGGTATACATAAAACTGTAGCTAGTTCATCAAAAATCCAAACAATAAGGAGGAGTTTTAATGACTAACAACAATGAAAAAATGAGCAGGGAAGAAGCTGGCCGCAAAGGCGGGGAAACGACAGCAAAAAATCATGATAAGGAATTTTTCCAAGAGATTGGTCAAAAAGGCGGAGAGGCCACTTCCGAAAATCATGATAAGGAATTCTATCAGGAAATTGGCAAAAAAGGCGGAGAGGCTCGAGCCGATCAACGTGATGGGTCCGATGATTGAAAAATGAGCAAGGAAGAAACAGGACTTAATGGCGGGGAAAAAAGTCGCCGCTAAATAGAATAAGCGACCTGAAGTATTTAGCAGATTCCAGTTTTATAGCTGTTCAAGCGGGTACATGACATATGTAGCTAGTTCATGGAAAATCCAAATAATAAGGAGGAATTTTTAATGACTAACAACAATGATAAAATGAGTCGTGAAGAAGCAGGCCGTAAGGGTGGAGAAACTACAGCGAAAAATCATGATAAGGAATTCTATCAAGAGATTGGCCAAAAAGGCGGAGAAGCGACATCCGAAAATCATGATAAGGAATTCTATCAAGAGATTGGTCAAAAAGGCGGAGAAGCGACATCCGAAAATCATGATAAGGAATTCTATCAAGAGATTGGCCAAAAAGGCGGAGAAGCAACATCCGAAAATCATGATAAGGAATTCTATCAAGAGATTGGCCAAAAAGGCGGAGAAGCGACATCCGATAGTCATGGCAAGGAATTCTATCAGGAAATCGGCGAAAAAGGCGGAGAGGCACGGGCCAATCAACGAGATGGCGACGGCAGCTCTGACGGTTCCGGTAATGGAAAAATGAGCCGTGAAGAAGCAGGACGTAAAGGCGGAGAAAAAAGCCGCCGTTAATATATAATCCAGGAAACATCTCATAAATGACCGAGGGAGTAACCATTCCCTCGGTTTTTTTCTGCCATCAGCAAGTGTCCCATGGAAATTCCCTTCACAGCACATTACAAAGTGTGCTTGGAAATTAAAGTGGGTAAAGAAATAACACCTAGAAAAGAAAGAGGTGATGAAGAAGTTGATCGCCCATTATTCATTTCCCCGTTTAAAAGTAGGCGGAGTTACATTCACTGCACGGCATTCATTGCTTGCCCTTGGTCTTGCGGGCATCGCTTATCTCATTTCCAATAAGAGGAAGCATCAAGCGGTATTCAAAACGGCTTCATTGATGTGTAAGATCGAACGGAAAGAAGATTCCATTAAGCTTATTTGGCCTGATGAAGGTGGTTTCTATCGGGTATTTAGGGGGCGAGAGCTGATTTACAGCGGACGGGAGCCAAGGATGGCAGATCGGGGACTGACTCCAGGAACCATCTATACGTACACGATAGATAGCTTGAATGAAAAAGAACAGGCAGTGAACAGGATGAAAATACAGACATCAACGACCGCCGAGAATAAAAAAGAGGATAATATCCTTTTGGATTTGGTATTCACCACGATTGTCGCAAAGGGCCAAGCCAGCCTGGAATGGGAGCCCATCAAAGGAATAAAAGAGTATACGATTTACCGAAACGGCGTGGATATTGGGAAAGTGGGTGGATGCTCCTTCAGTGATCGGAGTATTAGTGAAGATCGGGAATACACATATACCATTAAAGCCAAGCGACCCCTTCCGCGTTCTGAGCAGGAGTCCTATGCCGTGAAATCACTTGTAGCGAGTATTGTCGGTGCCGTAAAAAAAGGTTCATCCCAAGCACAGGCAGCGATCGAGGAAATAACGAATACGAAAAAGATAGGACCTGTAAAACAGCTTTTACAGCCAGTTGAAAACGATGTGGATGGTATAAAGAAAAGAAATTGGCAGCTGCGCTATTCCACCTTTTTACCGGAAGAGTGGCTGAAAAACCCCAATCTTGCCTCAAAGGTTCCCTATTTTAAAGGAGACAACCGCGGGTTTGATCCTGAATCACCCCGATACAGGACTAGGGTCGATGTGTACATTCACGAAAAGGAAAGTGAAGCCGAGATTGAATTTACCAAAGCAGTCGGGAAAAGTGAGGCCTACAATCATGATGGGGATTTCCTAGAGGAAGGAGTTGCCTCGGATGAAGACATTGTAGTGAAGCGCGTATTATCCAATCATGAGAAAACGACAATTCAGCTGTCACACTCTGTAGGCAACCCAATCATCATTTCTCCTGCCGTGGATTATAAAGTGATCGGGACCTTTTACCGAAATGGCGAAATCAATATAGCAGGCTATCATGATCAGGCACCGCATCACGAAGTCTACCTAAAGGAGGCAGATGACCAAAACTGGAAACCCCTGCACCTAGCGGAAAACAAAGGCCTCGAAATGATGGCGCATCCTACGGCCAATCATTTATGGAGATACTCCACATTTACACAATGAAAGGACGAAAAGCCAATATCGCTGATCGTCCTTTTTTTGAACATTTCTAATACAACAAACAAAAAGGACCTCGTATACTAGATGTCCTTTTTGCTCGTCTTTTTATAAAAATCGCTTTCGAACACTTGGCGACGGCAGCATACAGCTTTCTTCTTTCTTTCCGAACCATTTGTAACGGTTTCTGGCAATGAAATCATAAACGAAGTTCCGGATGAAGCCTGGAACGATGATGAAACCGTAAAGCAATTTCCACGCCCCTTGTAAGCGGCGGCAAATCCTCAAGGCTGCAGATGATTTATAGTATGCCTTATCCCTTTCGATCAGCACCATGCTATCTATATCTGCAGGAACATCATACTTCTTCAGCAACTCTTGTCCCGCCTCACTTTGAAGCGAAGCGTAATGAAAAAGCCCCTGCGGATCCCGCTTTATGATGAACTGGACACTCGAATCGCAAAAGTTGCATTCACCATCAAATAAAATGACCGGATTCATGAACATTCCTCCTATAGAGAGACGTTATCATACTCATGCTTCTATAATACACTACCCGTTTTGGTAAGGCGAAAACGTATGGAGATGCTTGGAGTTTTGGAATTTTGGAAGGGATTGTTCGTTCCGGCAAGTCACTAAACGGGTGCGTGTGCCATAAGAAGGCTGCGATTGGCGGTTGGACCCCTGGTTTAAGTCTCTGTTATCAAACTGTTATTTTCCATTAACTATACTGTAAACAAGCTATGATATGGTAGTAACTCCAATGAATTTCCTGAAAAAGCCGGCAATCCTTTTTTAGAGGAAAGCCGGTTTTTTCATTCAAAGCATAATTAAGGATTAGGAGATATAACTAGCGGTTTCTTTAGAGGAGGTAAGATTTAATGAAACGTGATCCTTATTTTGATAATGCGAAAGCTGTTTTAATCGTACTAGTGGTTTTGGGACACACATTAGCTCGAATGGTGGAAGAAAACGAATGGATTTTAACTATTTATTTGTTTGTCTTTTCATTCCATATGCCAGCTTTTATTTTAGTATCCGGCCATTTTTCAAGAAAGATAAAAAGTAAAAAGGACCTCTGGGTGCTAATAAAGAAAATATTAATTCCCTATGTAATATTCCAGGTGATTTATACCTTCTATTATCAGAGGTTATTTGATGAACCAATTGAATTCACCATTTTGACTCCAAGATGGGCCTTATGGTTCTTAATAAGCTTATTCTGTTGGAATATATTATTGTTTATATTTTCCTCCAGGAAATATGGAATCGTTTTTTCGATAATGGTATCTCTAATAATTGGTTACATTGGTGAAGTAAATGAATGGTTAAGTTTGTCGAGAACGTTCTTTTTCTTTCCTTTCTTTTTAATTGGACATTTTTTAGAAAAAGATCATTTTGAATGGGTTAAAAAGAAAAGTAATGCCATAATCGGCTGGGGTGTACTAGGGTTAATCTTTGCCGGCATTTATTTCTATGGTGAAATTACTTGGAGGGAATGGTTTTATGGCCGTTTAGGTTATAAGGAATTAATGGAAGGTTCCATTGCCCTCGGTTTTATATATAAGTTGATCGTTTATTTAATCATGGGAGCAGCAACTTATTGCTTTTTTTGTATTGTTCCTAAAAAGCATACATTTTTTACTGAAATAGGATCCATTACATTAGTTATTTATCTTTTTCATATGTTTATTCTGGAATATGTTTATAACTCATTTATTTATGATTGGATCAAAGAAAGTGGCCAATATTATGTTTTAATAGTCATACCTTTAACTATTATATTTATATTATCAAGAAAGCCGATTGTAAAAGTGGAATGTATGTTAATAGGAATGAAAATGAAAACATAACAGAATTTAATCATTAAATGAAGATGTGTTTAAATAAGGCTGGTTTAAACTAGCTGCATCAGAGTCTGAAGAATGTCCAAAACGGTTCGAAATACATGAACATGAATATTTCATATAAGTAATGTAATGATCAAGCACCTAAACAGTAACTAGCCCTTCATTTGAAGGGTTTTTTCATGAAAAGATATTGTCATGCAGGAGGAACCTATCGACATCAGGATAAAAAAAACACACAGATACCCCATTTGGTGATTTACAAATTTAAAAGGGGAATCTTTTTTTATTTAAGTGGATCCTCCCACTAAAAGGGCAATAACCCTTATAAAGTTATTTCAGGAAAGAAAATGAAGGTCATTAACCGAAATGTTTCCAAAATTATTAAAGGGGAATTACTTTTGTATTTCACTTTCAATAAAACATCTTTTAGCTTTCAGATTTATTTTATTATGACAATATAGAATTTTACTATCATTAAAGGAGAGGCATATGAAAAAGTTTTTCTTCATCTTCATCTTGGCTTTACTCCCCTTCGCCTCTACGACTGTAAGTGCAGAATCTGACTTACCTCTCAATAGTGAAGCAGGGATCATTATTGATGCGAAAAGTGGGAATGTACTATACGAAAAAAATATGAATAAAAGTATGTATCCAGCCAGTCTAACGAAAGTTGCCACAGCTATATATGCTATCGAACATGGGGATCAGAACGAACTGGTGACGATAAGCAAAAAAGCGGCGGAGGCAGACGGTTCTTCGGTATTTATTGAACCTGGGGAGGAAATAGAGCTTTCGAAATTAATTGCAGGAATGCTGATCAACTCCGGAAATGATGCAGCCATCGCAATTGCTGAGCATATGTCTGGTAGTGAAAAATTGTTCATGGAAGATTTGAATGAGTTTTTAAGAAAAGAAGTAAACGTCACCGATACTCATTTTACGAACCCCCATGGATTATTTGACAAAGACCATGTAACTACAGCCAGTGACCTTGCGAAAATTACCCAATATGCAATGAAAAATGAAACTTTCCGTGAGTATTTTGGGAAGAAGGAGTTACCATGGGAAGTGGAAACATGGGACACAACTCTAGTTACCCATCATAAAATGTTAAAAGGCGAACTCCCTTATAAGGGAATAACCGGCGGGAAAACCGGTTTCGTCAGTAAATCCGGTTACACCCTGATTTCTACTGCCACTAGGGGAGAACAGGACTTGATTGCCGTCACTCTGAAAGCTCCTTCAGACAAGGTTGCCTACTCTGATACTGAGCTTTTATTCAACTATGGCTTTGAAAACTTTAAATCAGGCAAAATTGATAAAAAAAGCAAACTTTATTCAGCGGACTATTCTAATTCCTACAGGCTGAACGAAGACTTATACTATACTCATTTAATTAATGATCAACCTAGTCTAAAAACGAGTAATGATGGAATTCTCTCAATCATGAACCAACAAGGGGAAGCAATAGAATCCTTTGACCTTAAAACGGTCGCTGATGTCAGGAACACAGTATTGCCTGCCTCGATTAAAAAAGAAACAATCGATGATAATAAGATACTAAATTTTCTTTTCAATCTCTAGGATGGGTAGGCTTCGTCATTTTATCATTCTCATTACGGTTTTCTAAAGAAAAACAGAAAAAAATCGAAGAGCCCGTTACTGAAAAAATCACAGCAAGGAATCAGAGGCGTTGCAGCCTTATACATACCCCGGACACTAAAGGGGATAAAAGAGTGCACTTATCATTCATGACAAATAGGTGTACTCTTCTTTTTATGATGATCCCAGGACAGGAATATTCTTATAAAGTACCGCAACCGAATTGGAAATGGAGTATATGACCATAATAGTGTTAAATAAAACTATTAGGGATGATTTCATGATGTATATCTATAATGATTATGGGGGTACACATACAACGTCTTTGGCAGCCGCATATCATTTAAAACAATTACCTCAATCGGAAAGAAAATTAACTTCGGAAGAAATATTAAATGTAAAATATTTTAATAAATTAACGAAAGAAGATTCTGGAAAGCTAATTTTTCGCGGAACCGATGAAGAGGGCAACTCAGTTTATACAATTGGACATAGAAGAGACAAACTTGTGGTTCCCGCATTAAAAGAATTGACTTTACTATTAGAAGAAAAATTTCATTTTAACGAAAAAGTAGTATTCTCCAATACATCCCCAACTGTACCTATTGCTATGTCTATAGGGGGATATTTATCAAGAGCATTAAAAATTGATTTTATAGGTGTACCATTATTGCTTATAGGTGCCAAACAATGCTGTGATAATATTTTTCGGTTGGTTGAAAATACGAAACAAATAGGGAAAGCAGCGAATGGGGAAAAAGTGATTATATTGGAAAATGAAATATATAAGTAATACTATTAAATGTTTTATCTCTGTTAGTAAAAGATTGCTTAGCGATAGGAATTCGTTTTTTTGAAAAATGCCACTTAATTAGGGATTCCGGAATTGAATTAGAAGTAATAGGATATATATTTTAATAAATTTAAATGTCGATATACATTAAGTCAACAATTGATGTTGGCTTTTTTGTTACGCTTCTGGATGGATATGTGCAATAGAAGAGGAGGTGCTTGTTCATTTATCGGCGCAGGATATTCAACAAGGGGATATATTGTTAAAAAGAAAATGGTAATTGAACTTAACCGAACAATAAACCGCCACCCGAAAGTGGAGGTTTATTATTGAATCGAGGAAATTACTGTTCTTTTAAGCTGGTTACAGAAACACTTTGTTTTTTATTTGGATCATCAAGGGGATGGATTGTAGCTGTTCCATTTTGTTCATCAACATGCTCAATGTAGATACTTTCCTCATTATAGGTTACATTAGCCATATTTGGTGAAGAAGCAATTTCTTCTGCTCGTTGTGCGTTCATTTTAGCCACCTCCTTTGAATTTGCAACATATATAATATTTGTTACGAATTACTTAGATATACTTGTTGTAATTAAAATTCTTCCAAGAATCCCTTACACCCTTACTTAACTAACTGGTACGTCAGCTGAAGAACGAGTAATATTTAAGGTAGCTTATAATCATTTAGACTAACGTGGCAAGCTAGTTCAAAAGATTTAAATCAGTGGTTTGATATAATTACAGAAAATTAAAAAAGTTTTAAGGGGATGAAAAATGAATATTAAAGGATTTTCGATTTCTACTAATAAAAAGTATTTAGATGTAGATGTAATACATAATTTTTTGAATCAAGAAGCTTACTGGTCAAAGGGAATACCAAAGGAAACAATAATGAAGTCAATTGAAAATACGACCTTATGTTTTGGGGTTTATAAAGGTGAAATAGGTAATGAAGATAGTGAACAAGTTGGATTTGCAAGGGTAATAACAGATTTAGCAACACATGCATACCTTTGCGATGTGTTCATATTACCTGACTATCGTAAATTAGGATTATCAAAATGGTTAATGGATGTCATCACCAACCATTCCGAACTGGAAGGGGTTCGCAGGTTTATGTTAGCTACTAATGATGCACATTCATTATATAAAAAATACGGTTTTAATCAGATCGATAATCCAGAGCTATTTATGCAAAAAGTCCGTAAATCTCCATTTTAACAATAAGCTTATTTTCATTAACGGAAGCGAAAGGTTTAGACCCTGCATAATCGTGCACAGAATGTCGGATGATTCGTTTCAATTCCTGCTATTCTTTTGATATAAGGAGGTCATGGAATGGATTTGCTAAAAAATATGAATGGTGCCATTAAATTCATTGAAGAAAATCTTACGAACGAAATTGACTTTAAAGAAGTTGCAAGGCTAGCTTATTGCTCGGAATATCATTTTAAAAGGATGTTTTCGTTCCTTGCAGGTATTTCACTATCCGAGTATATCCGCCGAAGACGACTTTCACTTGCGGCGTTTGAGCTAAAGGATAACAACATAAAGGTCATTGATATAGCGATAAAGTACGGGTACAGCTCACCTGACTCTTTTGCAAGAGCGTTTCAACATTTGCATGGTATCACACCATCAGAAGCGAGAAGTAACGGCCATTCACTTAAAGCCTATCCACCGATGTCCTTCCAATTATCCATTAAAGGAGGAAGTGAAATGAACTATCGTATTGAAGAAAAAGAGGCATTTCACATTATTGGAATTAAAAAAAGGGTTCCAATCATTTTTAACGGGGTTAATCCAGAGATTGCATCTATGTGGAAAAGTTTAGACGAGAAAACGATAAATGAACTTAAAAACCTATCGAATGTCGAGCCATTGGGGCTGCTTAGTGCATCTGCGAATTTTTCCGAAGGCCGGTTAGAGGAAAAAGGGGAGCTTGATCATTATATCGGCGCAGCGACAACGAGGGAGTGTCCAGATAACTTATCACAGCTTGAAGTTGATGCATCTACATGGGCAGTATTCGAAGCGGTAGGTCCCTTTCCTGAAACACTGCAAAATGTATGGGGACGTATTTATTCCGAATGGTTTCCATCCTCTAACTATGAACAAAGGGAAGGACCGGAAATCCTTTGGAACGAAAATAAAGATATAACCTCACCAGCATTTAGAAGTGAAATATGGGTCCCCGTTTTGAAAAAGTGAGGATGGACGAAAGATTTATTCGAAAAGCTGTCTTAAGGCAGCTTTTTTGCATGTAACAAACAGGGCAGGATAATGGAATAATGGCTAGGTAATATTTGTTATAACGAGCTACTTGTTATTGCTTTATATAAATGCTTTTAAATTACGATGATATTTGATATACAAAAACGACTTAGTGGACTAAGTGAACCTTATGGCGGGCAAACAGATGGATGGGGAGTAATGGTTGATTAATAAATTATCAGTTATTAATGAACGAACGGGTGCTTTAGCTGAAGTTCGGAGCTGTCTTTATCACCGGCACCCTGAACGTTAGCAAATGGCTCGGCTCAGCGGTACAACCGTGTAAGGCCCGCGGATACAACCGACCTTTGATTATAATTACGATCAATCTTTTGCAGCGATTTGATCTTTTTATTTGTTTTTATAAGAATAACACGAACAGAACAAATGTTCCAGTATAAAAGTGTAAAATTATTACTTTTTATTAAAATCTCTCTGGTAAAGGGTATTGTTGATTCTCTTGAAGACTAAAGGGGGAGGATAGTTGAAGACATATTTCCTTAAGATGGGCGGGAACAGCTTGCTTGAGCAAATTAAAAGGTTATTTAAAAAGGTTGAGCAGAATGAGATTAATGATGGGTATGTATTTGTTTTAAGAGAAGGGTTAATAAGAAGAATAGTTGAATTAGGCGGTACTTGTGAGGTTGAATAACTCATCTTTTGGGAACTGAAAAAAGTACTTTGATCAAGTATGGATCAAAGTACTTTCGATTTAACAAACTACCAATTCCACGACAAATTACAGCCAAAGTCAACATGTTTCTTCTTACAACAATCGTGCTGTTCATTATCGCAGCGCTTTTTCTTCTTACAACAATCGTGCTGTTCATTATCGCAGCGCTTTTTCTTCTTACAACAATCGTGCTGTTCATTGTCGCAGCGTTTTTTCTTCTTACAACAATCGTGCTGTTCATTATCGCAGCGTTTATTCTTCTTACAACAATTATCGTGCTGTTCATTATCATAGCGTTTTTTCTTCTTACAACAATCGTGCTGTTCATTATCGTAGCGTTTTTTCTTCTTACAACAATCGTGCTGTTCATTATCGCAGCGTTTATTCTTCTTACAACAATTATCGTGCTTGCACCAATCGTGTTGATGGTCCTCATCACAGCATTTTTTCTTACACCAATCGTGTTGATGATCCTCATCACAGCATTTTTTCTTACACCAATCGTGTTGATGGTCCTCATCACAGCATTTTTTCTTACACCAATCGTGTTGATGGTCCCCATCGCAGCATTTTTTCTTGCACCAATCGTGTTGATGGTCCTCATTGCAACATTTATTCTTACACCAATCGTGTTGATGGTCCTCATCGCAGCATTTATTCTTACACCAATCGTGTTGATGGTCCTCATCGCAGCATTCTTTCTTACACCAATCGTGTTGATGGTCCTCATCGCAGCATTCTTTCTTACACCAATCGTGTTGATGGTCCTTATCGCAGTGATTTTTCTTAGAACAATCCTCGTGATAACACATAGAAATGTCACTTCTTTCTATCTTATTAAATAAATAAAGGCAAAGCCTTCTCTATTTAGAGAGGGCTTTGCTAGTCAAGATTAAAAACTACTCAACACCGTCATTTACGGAGCAGGAAGAGTATTAGTTGTTGGAGTAGTTGTAGTTTCACAACGACGTTCATTTACGTCGCAAATACCACCATGTGAATCCACAATAACTTGACGAGTAACTGTAATTGTAGTGCGTAGTACGATCTTGACTAAAATAGCATTGGCAGTAACAAGTCCTGTAGGGCCGATGACTGGAACGCCTGGTTGAGCAAAGATCCCTTCTATTGTTAATGGGGGTTCTACTATCATATCCTCAGGGCAGGCACCTGGAAAATCTGTATGCTCCTGGAATGGTAAACTAGTTGCAAGTGTGGCTGTTAAAACAGGAGTGGTTGTTCCTGGTGCCGTAAACGTTACCGTAACAGTTACAGGAATAAGCCCGATGTTAACAACTTTGTCCCTAATAATTGTCGTGTTACGGGTAATACCAGCTAGATTTGGTACAACAGATACTGTTCTAATTGTGGATCCAGCTGGTATAACAGGAGCAAACGCGGTAAAAGGAAGTGTTGTTTCTGCAACCTTTTGTACCGCTTTTGAGCCTACAACTGAATTAACTAGGACACAGTCGCTGTTTAATGGTGCAGCGAGTTGGCGAGCTGGAGCTGTAAAATTACAATTGCAAGCAGATTGGTCGTGAGACTTACAAACTTTACAAGGTTTTTTATGATTAAATCTTGAATCATTCCCAAAACCCCAGTCGCTGTCAGAACATGCAGAACCCCAGTTGCTGTGCATCGGATTATTCTTACCGAAATTTCCCATAAAATCTCAATCCTTTCTTGTAACTATTTTTTTTTTCGAAAATGAAATGGAGTGTAGTATCGAACCGTACTAAAGCACTGCCAAAAGTATTTTCGTAGTAGTTACAAAATATAGTATTAATAAATTAAGGCAATTGCTTGGACATGTTACTTATATTTCCGGACAAACTGTAAATATTTATAGGTTTTTAATGTAGCATTAGAGGGAGTATGGAACGCGGTAAAGAAATGGATGAATCCAAAAACGGCAAAAAGTTAAACATTGAAAAGCGGTGCCTGCGAAAATACTGATAAACGCAAAAAGGTCTTCTTTGCTCGACTTTTCGGAAAGTGAACAAAGAAGACCTAGGCCCTTTTTAAGGAGTCTAAACGAAGTTTCGTTTCCGTTACCAACGTTTAGATCTATGAGGGTAATAGAGGGAACTTCAACCGTTAACTTTTATGATGCTAAAAAATAGCGTGTGCCAAGGTTTATTTTACCGTTTTTCTAATTCGGCTGGAGTTGGTCAAGGGGTAAAGTATTCCTTTTCGCCATCGGGAAAGGAAGACAAGCCCATGTTGGAAGACTTGATTTATAATCACGGATCAAATCATTTTCAGCTATTTGAAAAGAACAGATGTTCTAAATTTGAATGTAAAATTATTATTTTTTTAACAAGATCAGCTCGATATATTGTTGTTTTCTCTTGAAGAACTAAAGGGCAAGGGTAGCAAGACAGCCTTAGTGTTATCGAACTACGCAAGAAATATATGTTATAATTATCCAAAAAAGGATAAATTTATTTTGAATACTTAATGAAATGTGCTTTACTTCAATATGGAGTTTGATCTGCGGCTGTTTTCTAATGCAACTAGCGGCGGAGGATAGTTCAAGAAGCTTAGTATATACGTTCTGTATAGTATACAAAAAAAGATAGGGGCGGGGTTCTTTGGGTTTCAATACCGGTGATATAGTATATCAACTTATTATATTTATTTTTTTGTTTGGTATCATTTTTGCTGTTTACTTTTTTGTTCGGTCTCTCCTTACAAAGACAAACAAATCTAATAGCATAGAACAAAAACTTGATAGAGTAATTGAGCTGCTTGAAAAGGATAGAAGAGATTAATTTCTTTTAATCCAAGTTTGTAGATAATAGGGGTTCTATCTAAATTTTAAAACTAAGTTGATTGGAACGGAAGGTACGAGACTCCTGCTTAGAAAAGCGTGTCCAGGGAGACCCCGCAGGCGCAAAGAGCGCCGAGGAGGCTACCGGACCGCCTGCGGAAAGAGAGTGACTGGAGTGGAAATCAACGATCGGATTTTACAAAACCTCTAAACATTGTTGGCAAAATGAATAATATCGAGTTTGTCTGCAGTCTGGGATTAATTTCTTTTAATCCTTTTCTATTTTTTGTCAAGGTAACTTGGTGCGTTAGCTGAAGATCAGAGTTTCTTATGAAACTATCGGCGCAGGTTAGTCCAAGAAGAAGCCGAATATATTTTAGTGATTTCATCTAGTGCAAAAAAGATTATGGAGCAAATGACGGCAAAGATAAAGAAACCTCCTGGGTCAATAAAGTATGCAGCCAATCCAAAACCAATATGTATTGATCCAGATAACCAGAAACGAATATTGAAATACTTCATTGAGATAAATTCAGCAATTAGTGAGACTGGTAAGCCATAAAAGAAATTTCCAATCAAACTATAAAAAAGAACAACAATAAAATCTCCATCTAAATTCAAGGCTGGTTCTTCAAAAATTGAAACTAGAAATAAACCAATTGAAAAGGTCAATGATGAGTAGAATGCCACTTTAATTTTTCTTGATTTGTCTTTAAACAGAAGCTTCCTAATGACAGGAAATAAAAACGCAATCGTTATAAAAGCAAGTAAAGTTTTCATTATTATTGGTGTAGTTGAAACAAGTACTATTGTCAGCAAAACAAGCACGGTGAAAACAAGAATATAAGAATTTCCTTTTATCATAGATACCTCGAACCTTTTTACCGTAATTGTACAATAAACCGAAGTTAGTAGGAATTGCTTGTTGAACTAACGGGTCGTTTGCGTTAAAGGGATAAGGTGTCCGTCATTATAGAGATTGTAGCTAACCCTGTTGCTGCTTCTGCCGAATTTGGGAACGTCAAGTTGGTTCATGGATCGGCGATATTCTTGAACGAGATAAGTGGATTCCCAAATGGTCTAGTGGGGATGATAAAAAGTTTCCGGAGATTTTTGTGTCATTATCCTAATTAGAACATAAGTTGAATTAACCCATTTAATTATTTCCTCCTAAAACAAATAAGGAGATGTTTCTATTGTCAAATTGTGGTCATGAATCAAGTTGTGGTAACGATATTGGTGGATTTGGTGGCGGTTTCGCTTTTATAGTCGTTTTGTTTATACTTTTAATCATCGTTGGAGCGGCTTGTTTCGGCGGTGACGGAGGTTACGGCGGCGGTCATGGCGCCGTTCAAGGTTATGGCGGATTCTGCTAAAAGTAGTATTTAAAAAAAGCCGACCTTTATTGGTCGGCTTCTTTTATGACTAATTTATCGCGAAGTAAGCTTAATGATTGAATCGATAATTTCATCCCAATCTTCACTGTGAATCTCATGCCCTGATCCATCAAGAGTCACTAATTCTGCATGAGGGATGGCTTTAGCGAGAGCAAGCCCGTGCTCGTATGGCAAGGCTGGATCTTCTGTTCCATGAATAATGAGGACAGGTACGGATATCTCACCCATTCTATCAAAATATTCGTCTCCGCCAGCAAGCAAAGCATGATTAAATCTGCTCGGTAGCTGTTTGGCGCGGTCCGCCTCTCTTTTTGCCAGTTTATACATTCTTTCCTGCTCATAAGGTTTGGAACCGGCTAAAGTTTTCCATCCATCCGCAAGAAAAGCGATGACCGCCTCCCGATTCGACCAATCCATGGAAGCACTCTTCGCATGATGATCCAATATGCTTTGGTCCATTGGAGGCAGTTTTTCCATTACAGTCCCGAACACACTTGATGCAATTAGCGTAAGCGTAGTTACGCGTTCCGGATATCTTAATGCAAGAATCTGGCCGATCAAACCGCCTAGGGACATTCCGACGATAGACGCCCGCTCTATGGAATAAGCGTCCAGTACACCCGCGGCATCGTCAGCCATGTCCGTTATTGTATAGTTGGAGGTACCGGGTTCATAACTGACCGATCGTCCGAGATCCCGATGATCGTACCGAATGACAAACCTCCCCGAAACAGCGAGGCGGAGACAGAAGTCATCATCCCACCAATCTAATGAAGACATCGCTCCCATGATCAAAAGCACAGCAGGGTCCTTACGGTTTCCAAAACTTTCTGTACATATATCCACTTTATTTATTTTCAGTATCTGTTCACTCATGTTTTTTACCTCCGTATTAAATATTATCTAATAGCCGTTACCATGGCGCAGATCAATAAATTCTTTCCGGAGCATGATGATTGGCCTGCGCTTTTAATTATCGTAGTCTAACCCACTTAATAATCATGACGAGGCCTCCTTTTATATTTGTAAAATGGGAAATATCCCTATATTACTGTAACATGTGCGAATTCTTTGTACCACCAAATTTTTCCACGATTCCATGGAGACAGAAAACCCCGAATACAGAGCACCTTTTTTGGTGTCATTTATTCGGGGTTTATTGCAGATTCATTTTCCATTTATTGAGCTGTATATCCGCCATCTAACACGACTGCCTGGCCTGTGATGCCCCGTGCTTTGTCGCTTGCGAGGAAAATGGCGTAGTCGGCAATTTCACTTACATCGAGTAAGCGGTTTTGTGGGACAAGTGGATAGATGACCTCTTCCAAAACGCTTTCTAGTGGTACTTGCCTTGTTTTCGCCAGATCCTCCAATTGACCGCGGACGAGAGGTGTGTCTACGTATCCTGGGCAAAGGGCATTGACGGTAATGCCAAAAGAGGCGCTTTCCAAGGCGGCGACTTTCGTTAATCCGATTACACCGTGTTTGGCACTATTGTACGCTGCCTTGTTGGCAAATCCAATCAGGCCGTTAATGGAAGAGATGTTGATGATTCTGCCGAAGCCTTGTTCTTTCATGATCGGCAAAACGTTCTTAATTGAAATGAATGGCGCGGTCAGCATGATTTTGATCATCAGTTCGAATTTTTCAGTTGGAAACTCCTCGATTGGAGCAACATGCTGAAGGCCGGCGTTATTGATGAAAATATCTATTCGTCCGTATTTGTCTTTAGCTTGTTTGATTAGTTGGATAATATCCTCTTCACTTGTTACGTCTGCTTTTAAGCCGATAACTTCCAAGCCTTTGTTCCTTAGGTCTAAAGCAGCTTTTTCAACTGTGTTTTGATCAAGGTCGGACAAAACGACCTTTGCGCCATTTTCAGCGAATATCTTTCCGATCTCAAAACCGATTCCTCTAGCAGATCCGGTAATGATCGCCACTTTATCTTTAACCATATTACATTCCTCCAATAAAAAATGTAATGGTCCAGGTCTGCCATTTTATGTCGTAAATAGGGAATATTTCACAAGGTAAACTCCATTGGAAATATAAAGGGAAGGTTATAAAAATATGGTTTAGGTTAATGAGTAAGAGTCTATCATGATTTTCAAGATAAAAAAAGAATTTTATTTCCCCCTATCGTTGGCATAAATATTGCATAGATAAAAGGGTGAGTAAATAAAGGTAATTGAAACGGAAAGGGGAAGCTGGATGATTAAAAAAATAGCCATTATCGGTTCAGGTGTAATGGGGAGCGGGATCGCTCAGTCTTTTGCAGTTAGCGGGTATTTCGTCACCATTAACGATATAAAGGAAGAGTTGCTATATCATGCCCAAAATCGAATTTCTGAGAATCTATCACTGCTCATTGAGGAAGGGGCTTTAACTGGTCAGGAAAAGCAAGGTGCTTTAGCGAATATTACGTATAGCGTAGATTTGGAAGAGGCTGTAAGGGATGCTGACTTTATCATAGAGGCGATTCCGGAAGTCATCGAGCTGAAGTTAAATCTATATCAGCAAATGGAGGAAATAATCAAACCGGATGCCATTGTTGCTTCAAATACATCGACCTTTCCGATTTCTCAATTGATGGAGAAGTCCTCGTTTGCGGACAGAATGGTCATCACGCATTTCTTTAATCCGGGCCATTTGGTTCCGTTGGTTGAAATTGTTCAGCATGACGAAACAAAGCCCGAAATCGTCAAGACAACAATGGATTTAATGCGTAAAATCGGTAAGTCTCCGATTCTCTTGAAAAAAGAAATAGAAGGATTCATCGCCAATCGTCTCCAGACTGCCTTGATGCGGGAAGCCTTTTATCTATTAAAAGAGGGCGTTGCCGATGCTGAGGATATCGATACGGCGATAACGGCGGGACCAGGTTTTCGATGGGCATTTACTGGGCCGATCGAGATTGCTGATTTTGGCGGACTGGATACATGGCAGCGCGTTTTTGATAATGTTTCACCGGTATTGGATCAGAGTAAGGAAGCTCCTGATTTGATTCGTGATTTGGTGGCTAAGGGAAAGCTTGGGACGAAGTCGGGAGAAGGGATTTTTACGTATGAAGGATCTACCGTTTCCCAGAAAATCAATGAGAGGGACCGTAATTTTATTAAACTGGGAAAATTAAAAATGGAGAAGGAGGAAGAATTATGAGAGAAGTAGTGATTGTAGGGGCAGCAAGAACACCAGTTGGTGCGTTTGGAGGCAGTCTTGCCAATGTGTCGGCGGTTGACTTGGGAGTTGTGGCCGCCAAGGAAGCGATAAAGCGGGCAAATATCTCGGCTGACATGATCGATGAGGTATTGGTAGGGAATATTCTATCTGCTGGATTAGGGCAAAATGTGGCACGTCAGGTTGCGATTCATGCAGGGATTCCGGAAACAACGCCGGCCATGGCCATTAATAAACTTTGCGGATCTGGCCTCCGTACGGTAATAATGGGAGCGCAATTCATTGCCCTTGGTGATGCTGATGTGATTCTTGCCGGGGGTATTGAAAGCATGAGCAATGCTCCGTATTTACTTCCAAATTATCGTTTTGGACAGAAAATGGGTAATGCCGAAGCAGTCGATTCCATGACATATGACGCCTTAACGGATGTTTTTAATCAATATCATATGGGCGTGACTGCGGAGAATATCGCCGAGCAGTGGGAAATCAGCCGTGAAGAGCAGGACGAATTTGCTTTAGAGAGCCAACTGAAAGCTGAAAAGGCACAGCTTGAAGGACGATTTGCAGATGAAATCGTACCTGTTGAATATAAACGCAGAGGAAAGACGATTTTGGTGGACCAAGATGAACACCCGCGTCATGGGCTGACGATCGACCAGCTAGCGAAGCTGCGTCCTGCTTTTAAGGAAAATGGAACGGTTACGGCAGGAAATGCATCCGGAATCAATGATGGGGGTGCGATGTTAGTCCTGATGTCTAAAGAAAAAGCGGACGAGCTGGGACTGGAAGCATTAGCAACAATTAAGTCATATGCAAACGCTGCGCTTGATCCGAAAATCATGGGATACGGTCCTGTGCCTGCGACAAGGAAAGCTTTGGCAAAAGCGGGATTGACAATAGATGAAATTGATTTGATGGAAGTGAATGAAGCCTTTGCGGCACAATCACTCGCCGTGCTTAAAGACCTTGAGTTGAAGCCGGAGAAAGTGAATGTAAATGGCGGGGCGATAGCTCTGGGTCATCCTGTAGGTGCTTCCGGTGCCCGGATTTTAGTGACTTTATTGTATGAAATGAAACTTAGGGATGTAAAAACAGGCCTTGCTACCTTATGTATCGGTGGCGGACAGGGAACTGCGCTGATTGTGGAACGGTAATGACTTGGCCTCATTTTCCTATGATATAATGGAGGAAACTTCAGACGGGTTAAGGAGAATAGGAATGGCCAGCGATTATAAAACTATTCAATTGGAATTAGTGAAAGCGATATTGGAAGAATTGCCTTTTGGTGTTTTGGTAACGAAAAACGAAAAAGAAATCGTTCTCTGCAATCGCGTATTATCCGAGGCTTTTGCTGAGAATCCATTTGATCTGCGAATAAATTTGATTATTGAAAAAAATCTTGTGCCAGCTGTAAATACTCCGATCCGTTTGAATGATAATAATGGAATTGTCAGAAAAGCCATCATTCAAATGGGTGATGAGGAGTATCAGATTTATCTCCTATTATTTACAAATAATAAAAGTGATTTTCTTAATATCGATAATCATGAAGAACTTTTGTTTAAGGATATTATCGAATTTGCCTATGACGGCTTGGTGATGGTCGATACGGAAGGGTATGTCCAAATGCTGAGCCACGCTTATGCGGATTTTCTTGGCGTCGATCAGGAAAGCTCCATAGGGAAACATGTAACGGAGGTGATTGAAAACACCCGTATGCATGTGGTCGCCAAAACTGGCAAGCAAGAGGTCGCTGAATTACAAAAAATTAAAGATAATTATATAATTGCGACCCGCTCCCCGATAAGGAAACAAGGTAAATTAATAGGTGCGGTCGGAAAGATTCTTTTTAAGAATGTCGGGCAATTTACCGCTCTTTCCAAACGGATAAATTCACTTGAAGTAGAGCTGAAAAAGTACAAAGGCGATTTTCGCGAGCGAAATAAGGCCTCATATACGTTTGATCATTTGATGGGAAGAAGTCCTGCTTTCATGGAAGTAAAAGGTCAAGCCAAAATTGCCGCTAAAAGCGACTCGAATGTGTTGATTTTGGGTGAAAGCGGAACAGGTAAGGAGCTGTTTGCCCATTCCATTCATAATGACAGCAGACGGGCCATGGGTGTGTTTGTCAAAGTGAACTGTGCCGCCATCCCGGCAGAGCTGCTGGAGTCAGAGCTATTTGGCTATGAAGAGGGTTCATTCACTGGTGCCAAAAAAGGTGGAAAAGCAGGTAAGTTCGAAGCGGCTGAAGGCGGAACGATTTTTCTGGATGAAATCGGTGAGCTGCCACTGCATATGCAGGTGAAGCTACTCCGTGTTTTACAAGAAAAAGAGATTGAGAGGGTCGGTTCGACGGGAAGCATTCCGATTGATGTACGGGTAATCGCTGCAACGAACCGTAATCTGGAGGAAATGGTCTCGAAGGGGGAATTCCGACTTGATATGTATTACCGGTTGAAGGTCATGCAAATCCAGGTTCCTTCCTTGAGGGAGCGACCGGGGGACATTGAAATGCTGGTAAATCATTTTGTTGAAAAGTACCAGAACCTCATGAAAAAACGCGTAACGGGGATGAGTGAACAAGCTTTACGGCTGTTGCGTCTTTATAAATGGCCGGGTAATATCCGTGAGTTGGAGAATATCATTGAACGCGCAATGAATATAGTTGAAGAAGGGGAAATGATACGTTCCAAGCATCTCCCTAAAGAAATAACGGGTCATAAAGAATCAGTCTCGATTCGCACTTTAGCTGAAGTAATGGATGAAACTGAACGGGCTGCAATCGTTTCATGTTTGGAAATGACTTCTGGTAATAAATCAGAAACGGCAAAGAGACTCGGAGTGAGTAGAACAACACTGTATGAAAAAATGAATAAATATGGTTTATGAATGTAGAAAGCACCCTTTTGCCAAAGGGTTCAGACTGTAGACAAATTCGAAGAATATCGAAGTTTGCCTGCAGTTTTTTTACCTTAAAAACGTTTCGGGTGTTTTTTAGAAATCCGCTCCCTTTCCGCCGACTGTCTGCCAAGCCTCATATTTGAGTGTGTTAGGAAATCCGTACATAAAATGAAAGGAAATATAAATGATGTAAGAAAAGGCTTACACTTTTTTGAAGCTTATACTTATGTGTACTGAAACCTTGACAGTTTTAAGGGATTTTATTTATAAAAAGGGAAATGAAATGTTTGAAAAGGCTTTAAAAGATGTGATTTTTCATTGTACTTAAGTTGGCACAATAATTGCATAATTACTTTAGTGAATGGCCTATCTGTCATTTTATAGTGTGTTTCCACGTAAAATGAAGGGGATTTCGTAATTCAACAGATTGTTGAAAGCGTTCTCAATAATTGGAAAACACTTGGGGAGATCATTCAGCTTGACTTGGGGAAGGCAGGCTTGGATGGCAAAAGCGGAAAAATTGAAAATATGGAATTTAGGAGATTAATAGTTTTACTTAAGGGCTTCCGAAATGATTTTGGGGCAAGGAGAGAAAAGGGGGAATTGAGTTGGTGATTCAAATTTTAGCCATTGTTGTGGCGCTGGGACTTTTAATCTTTTTAGCCTACCGGGGCTATCCGGTCATTATCATAGCGCCGATTGTTACTTTATTGGCGGTCATTTTATCCGGTGGACATTTGCTGCCGAGTTATACAGAGACATATATGACGTTTGCGGCTAACTATATAAAAGCGTTTTTTCCGATATTTTTATTAGGGGCCGTATTTGGAAAAGTCATGGAGATGAGCGGTGCAGCTGCATCCATTGCCAAGACCATCGTAAAATCACTAGGCTCAAAGCAGGCTATTCTTGCTGTGGTGCTGGCGTGTTCGGCGCTGACATACGGCGGGGTTTCATTGTTTGTAGTGGCATTCGCCGTTTATCCATTTGCAGCGGCAATTTTTAAAGAAGCAGACATTCCAAAAAGATTATTGCCAGGAACGATAGCATTAGGCGCTTTCACTTATACGATGGATGCCCTTCCTGGAACACCTCAGATTCAAAATATCATTCCAACGAATTATTTCGGAACAGATACCTATGCAGCGCCAATAATGGGGATTATTGGCGCGATCATGGTATTCACGGGAGGAATGCTCTGGTTAGAGCGCCGCCGAAAACAAGCGGTGGCAAATGGTGAGGGCTACGGGGAAGGACATATTAATGAACCAGAAAGTGCAGAACAGCAAAACCTGCCTAACTTTTGGCTGTCCATCGTACCGCTCATCCTTGTCGTAGCGTTTAATTTTGCTTTCAGCCGGAGCGCCATTTCGGTTAAACACTGGTATGATGCATCGATGTTGAAGGAAACGTTCAACATTGCCGATGTAAGCACAGTCACTTCATCCTGGTCTTTGATTGTTGCATTGACAATCGGTATTATTGCAGCAATGCTTCTGAATGTTGGACGTATCAAGGTCAAATTGGCAAGTGGATTAACAGCTGCGGCAATGGGATCATTGCTTGCCATATTCAATACTGCATCTGAAGTTGGTTTTGGGAACGTGGTGAAAACGCTTCCTGGATTCTCGGTCATTCAAAACTGGGTGTTCAATGCAAGCGGCAATCCACTCGTATCCGAAGCTATCGCCGTCAATGTGCTGGCAGGGATTACCGGATCCGCGTCAGGTGGACTTTCGATTGCGTTAGAAGTAATGGGAAGTCACTATTTGCAGGTAGCCCAAAGTGTCGGAATCACCCCGGAAATGCTTCATCGAATTGCATCCATGGCATCTGGCGGAATGGATACGCTGCCGCATAATGGTGCCGTCATTACCTTGCTTGCCATTACTGGACTGACACATCGTCAATCTTACAAGGATATCTTTGCGATTACGATTTTGAAAACAGTGACCGTGTTCATCATTGCTTTTGCAACTTCACTGTTTATTTAATAGAATAGTATTAAGAATGGAGATGATGGAAAATGAGTAAATTATTAACATCTTTTGATAGCGCTATTCAACAAATCGAGGATGGAGCAACCATTATCGTTGGCGGATTCGGATTAAGCGGAATACCAGAAAAACTAATCATTGCTTTGCGTAACAAAGGTGTAAAGGATTTGACGATTGTCAGCAACAATTGTGGAGTCGACGATTGGGGTCTAGGCCTTTTGCTTGAAAATAAACAAATCAAAAAAATGATCGCTTCTTATGTAGGGGAAAATAAGTTATTTGAACAGCAATTTTTAAGTGGCGAGCTGGAGGTCGAGCTAGTTCCCCAAGGAACGCTGGCCGAGCGTTTAAGAGCGGGCGGAGCGGGGATTCCTGCCTTTTATACAGCTACAGGAGTAGGAACGGAAGTCGCAAAAGGTAAAGAACATAAAGAGTTTGATGGCCGCACATACATTATGGAAAAAGGAATAGTCGGAGATTTTGCCTTTGTAAAAGCCTGGAAAGCAGATCATTTTGGTAATCTTGTATATCGGAAAACGGCAAGGAACTTTAACCCTGTCGTTGCCACAGCAGGGAAAGTCACGCTTGTCGAAGTGGAGGAGCTCGTGGGCACAGGAGAGCTTGATCCAGATGAAATTCATACTTCAGGGGTTTATGTACAGAAAGTGCTTGTAGGAAATGACTATGAAAAACGAATTGAAAAACTTACAACCGCTAACGCATAAAAAGGAGGAGTATTCGAATGACTAGACAACTGATTTTAGAACGGGCCGTTAAAGAAATCCAAGATGGTATGTGTGTGAATTTAGGGATTGGAATGCCGACCTTGATTGCCAACATGATTCCGAATGACTTTAATGTCATGCTTCAATCGGAAAATGGCTTACTGGGAATCGGGCCTTATCCGCAAAAGGATGAAGTCGATCCGGATTTGATTAATGCAGGAAAAGAAACAGTAACGGCAAAATCGGGGGCATCATTTTTTGATAGCGCTGAATCGTTCGCGATGATCCGCGGCGGCCACATCGATCTAGCCATTTTAGGCGGGATGGAAGTTTCCGAGAATGGGGACTTGGCAAACTGGATGATTCCAGGGAAGATGGTAAAAGGAATGGGAGGGGCGATGGACCTCGTCCAAGGTGCAAAACGAATTGTTGTCATTATGGACCATGTGAACAAGCATGGGGAATCCAAAGTGAAAAAGAACTGTACATTGCCATTGACCGGGGAAAAAGTCGTCCATTGCCTGATTACCGAACTTGCTGTTTTTCAATTTACGGAAGCTGGCATGGAATTGATTGAATTGCAAAATGGCATAACACTTGATGAAGTGAAAAGTAAAACAGAGGCTGACTTTACAATAAGCCCCTCTATTGAAATTAAGGCGTAAGTTAAAGAGATTAATAAAATAATTCATTAATAGACTACTTTCATTCGCAAACAGGCGAACGGAAGCAGTCTATTTTTTTGTGGTATTTTAGGGGGAATTCCCTTTCTATAGTGAAGAACGAAAGGCCTTTTCATCACAGTTATCAATACTTTGCAGGCAGTCGGCGGAAAGGGAGCGGATTTCTGAAATCAGCTGGAACGTTTGTTAAATAACCTATTACTTCCATTCTCTAATAAATGTGAACAAAATTTTCCATCCATGCTACTTTTCCATTAAAAAGGCTTATATAAAGCCTGATGGGAACTTAAAAGGAGGGATTACCTTGACGGTAGCATTACGAACATTATTGGATCGATCAGTGAAAAGGATGGGCAAAGGGATGAATCCTGTGGTGAAGGCATCAGCATTGGAAATGATGGAACGTGCTTATAATGAAGGGATTTATGTACAGATAAGTGCGGGTTATCGTTCTTTGGAAGAACAAGCTGCGCTTTATGGTCAAGGACGAGTTTACAGCTACAATGGAAAAAACTATAGCAATCTAGCTAAACCTATTGTGACGAACGCTAAACCAGGGCAATCTTATCATAATTATGGACTGGCCATTGATTTCTTCATTGTGAGTGATGATGGCAAGAAAGCGATATGGACAGTGAACTCAAAGTGGCAGCGTGTGGCTGCCATAGGTAAGGATTTAGGATTTAAATGGGGCGGGGATTGGAGTTCATTCAAGGATTATCCCCACTTGGAGATGACAGGCGGGTTATCTTTTAAACAGTTACAAGCAGGAAAAAAACCTCATATTACATCTTCAAAGACCAGCAAAGGAGATAGTCATATAATTTCGATACAAAAAACGATAAATAGCCGATATAAAACGTCTATTGCCGTAGATGGCGTTTATGGTCCCAAAACTCGATCGGCCCTTATAAAAGGTTTACAAACGGAGCTGAATAAGCAATACAATAAAAAGCTAGTTGTCGATGGAAAATGGGGACCTAAAACCAAGACTGCGCTCGTCACTATAAAAAAAGGCGCTAGCTGCAATATCACATGGATCCTGCAAGCAGCCCTCTATATGGAAGGATTTAACCCTGGGCCTCTTGACGGAGAATTCGGAGGGAAAACCGAGGCGGCATTATATAAATACCAAAAGGCAAAAAAGATGACTGCAGATAAGCAAGCAGGTAAAGAAACATGGAATGGATTGTTTGCTTGATAGCGAATGAGAACAGTATTGTGTAAATTTTGTATGAATGAAAAGATGGTAGAAGTCTTTTGTTTATTCGAGAGATTTTTTTAGTTTTCCTTTAAATATTAATTTAATTTTTGAAAAAGAGACTACTTATTGTGGCCCAAACCGTAAAAAAACATGGTCTGAACCTTAGAGTGGGATCTGAACTTTTTCTTAATATAGTTGATTCTCACTTTTTTTCGATTGAACATGGGTTTTGCCCAGTTTTCTACTTTCTTGTGATTACTGACAACTAAAGCCTGCAGGGACAATTTGTTTATCCCCGAAGGGTCATCTCAGAGCCATAAGCCGCATTAAATGAAAAGCAATGAGTTTCTTTCGCTCATATTTAGAACTATAATTTACGCCAATATACATTAACTCATCACTTTTCCTTTTCGACGGTGTAATTGATATCAAAAAGACCATGTATCCACTAAATAATAATTAGAGAAAAAAATAATATTGATATATAAGTTATAAATTTTTCTATTTGAATGTAGACAACCATTAATATGAGTTAATTTGGCTTTGACTTCAAATACTTCTCAAAGTAATTGCCTATATTATTAATTTTTTTGAAAATTAAAATGTTAATTTTTTCATCAAAAGGTATTTAAAACCCATTATATTAGGTCTATTGTATTATTTGTTAGATGATTAAAAGGACTTAAGGGGCTGTTTAATGAAAAAAGTTATTCTAATCTTTATTTCATTTGGTATTTTTGTAGGAGTTTTCTATTTTAGTATTTCAAGATATTCCAAGGAAGAACTTGTTCTGCATAAGGTTCAAAAGGATGAGTGGGACAAAAAACAACATATCCCATGGGGGATAAATATAGTAGGTAATTCTAGAAGTGGCGATGTAGATAAAAAAATAAAAGTTGCTATTTTAGATAGTGGGATTAATAAGAATCATAAAGATTTGGAAGGAAAGGTAGTAAAAGAATTTAGTTCTATAGGATCATCTTTCTCTTATGAAGATAATTTAGGGCACGGTACAGCAATTGCAGGTATTATAACAGCGAATGACAACAAATTTGGTGTTATTGGAGTTACACAAAGTGTTGAGGTTTATTCAGCTAAGGTAATTAAAGATGATGGGAAAATTGATAAAAAAGACTTCATTAATGGCCTTGAATGGGCGATCACTCAGAATGTGGACGTAATTAATTTGAGCCTTGGATTTCAATCTGACTTTCCAGAATTAAGAAGCTTAATAGCTGATGCCTTAAATAAGGGAGTTATCCTCATCGCTGCAAGTGGAAACACTTATGGTTTAAATGCTCAATTCCCTGCTAGATATGATGATGTCATCTCTGTAGGAATGATTAACGAAGAAAAAAAATCTACAAAGTTTTCAGCTATCGGTAAAATTGATTTCGTTGGTCCCGGAGAAAATATTTTGTCTCTTAATAATATTGGTGGATACTCATATAACGAAGGTTCGTCTTATTCAACTGCTTATGTAACAGGAGTAGTTGCGGAATATCTTTCGAGACAAAATCTTACTAAGGATAAGAGTATTCACTTAAAAGTGTATGAATATTTAAAAAAGGCATCCCTAAAGGTGAATGGTGATAAAAATACTGTGGGATATGGTTTGCCCACTATACAAAACATGTAAGGAGATTTTATATGAATAAGAAGAGTTTAAATAAAATTATCATCTTATTAGTATTTTCAATGATTGTTAGCCTACTTCCGGTTAATCACCCAAAAGCAGAAGAGCACTTACTGAAAACTTCTGTAAAAGAGAATGTAATTGGAGAGGCACTAGAAGATGAGTTATCCGAAGAGAACATTTCAGTGGAAAACTTTGAAATAACTACGGATGGACTTGTTTTGGAAACTTCATTAGAAAATGCAGAAGGGCAAACTTCTAAAGTAACTGTCGAAGTAGAACCAGGTGCAGACCATATATCATTATTTACGGAAGAATTAAATGAAACTGGTGATAAGGTCTTAAAGGAATATACAGCAAATATTGAGGATATTAAATACGAAGAGGAAAGTGAAGAATTGGAAGCAATTATTGAAGATGTTGAAACTGGAAAACTTTTCAACTATAATTCTGAAGAAGGCGTACCGTCATTGGTTTTCTTAATACCAAATGGACTCGCTATGTCACCTGCTGTTCTAACTGCTTTGTTTCATACAGGTGCTATGATAATTGTTGGTGGAACAGCCTTTGTAATTGCTACTCAAGCCAAAAAATCCAAGAGTTATTATCATTTTGCTGCAAGTGTTAAAAAGGGTGGAGTATATATTGGTAAGGGCTTATCAAAGTCTCAGGCAGTTGCTAGAATAAAGTCGAAGAATGATACGTGGTCTACTTCTAGTAATCAAGCAAAAGGTGTTGCGTCTTCGGCTAATAAGAATGGAAAACCAATAAATGAGGTTGACAAACTTAATGGTAAACCTAAAAAAGGTTATTACTGGCATTGGCACCCTTATAAGCGAGCTCCGAAAGCTTATGCTTTTTACGGTGGACCCGTCAAATAAACGCAGGGGGTAAACAATGAACAATTACGAAAAGTTATATAAACAATACCTATATAGGCAAGATGAATTATCGTTAACTAAGGAACAAGTCGTTGACCGTATTTTATCTAAATTTAAAGCCAGAGAATTTTCAAAAAAAGAAGTGCTAGATTTAGTCAATGATGACCAATTAGAATACTCTAAGATTTTCACGTGTCTTGTTATAGATGATCCATCGGTGTTAAATAGGCTGTTTTCAAACGAAGAAAGACGATACCACAAGGAACAAGTCCTGGATAATCACGAAAATCCGATTAATGAGAAAAATATAAAAAAAATCGAATGGGGCTACAACCATTTACTATTAGATGAACAAGAAGGTAGAAGAATCGATATATTCTTCGAAAGCAAAGATGGCAAATACATTTCGGAGTTTATTGTAAGAGACCAGTGTGAGAAATTGAATGGTTATTTAAATGCGTTGATTGTAGGTTCACTTATTCAAAGGGGCGTCGCAGAGTATCCAACTGACATTTCAGATGAGTATTTTCAATATTACTTAAAAAATTTAGAACAATTTGGATTCTTGAATTAATAAATATCGGGTTTACTTACTTAATTAATAACTCAAGCGTTTTCCAAGAAATCAAACAAAAAAGAGCTAAAAAGATATTTAAATGCCCAGTCTCCCTTATTTATAGAGAGAATGGGCTTTTGTCACTCTATTGAATGGACTTCTATGTTTGTAATTGAAAATTTTGACAAACTTTTAACTGGTTGAGTTTAATTCAATACAATCCAAATTTCTTTCATTTACTACTATCCTAAGGGTAATGGGGCCATTGTCAGATAAGTTCCAAGCACCAGTCATTGCATCGCATAAAACTCCCAGGCGGGTATTCGAATTCACATTCGGAGACGAGGTTGAAGCCGTGCTTGCGGCAAATGGCATTTGATGCAGGATTATTGATCGAAGGAAATGCGTGAATGTATGTGTATTTTCGTTCGGCTTTGATTTTCCCTATCAGTGCCATCACGGCATGAGATGCGATTCCTTTTCCTTGAAAGGAAGGGAGGACGCTCCAACCGATTTCGTACACAGTTTCATCGTTCCACACTGTTTGCCAGTAGCCAACGGAACCGGTTTTTTCTGCCTCTGGACCCGATTTGATGCTAAACATGCATCCCTTATCTCCAATCTGCAGGTACCGTTGATGGCGTTTCAGGATTTGTTCATTACTTTCTGGTCCGCCAAGATGTTCCATCATTTCTGGGGCATTTAGTTGAAATAGTAATTCCAGGTCTTTATCTTCCCACGGTTTAATTTCTATTTTCGTTTCTTTGCTTCGTTCTGAAATCCGACTCACCCCTAAATTTTATATTTTCTTTTATAATCTTCTTGGCTTAATGCGAGATTCCTTTATTTGACCTTATTATTCTATTGCCTTTGTGTTGAAGTTTGATTTTAATAAGAATAAAGAGATGAATGTTTCCCATTAAATGCTATAATTTACAGGTGATTCTATCAGATGACAGAGAACGGAGATGAAGAAATGAAATCTTCAGTAAATCAGTTTTCCACTCAATTTGAATGGATATTGAATGTGATCAATGTGGGTGTCCATATTGTGAATAAAGATGGGGACACGGTATTTTACAATGAAATGATGGCACATATCGACGGGCTTGATCGTGAACAGGTGCTGGGGGAAAATATTTTTCAGCTTTATCCTTCATTGACTGATGAATCCAGTACGCTGAATGTAGCATTGGAAAAAGGCATTGAAACGATTGAATCCATTCAAACATATGTCAACTTAAAGGAGAAAAAAATAACGTCCATCAATAGTACGTATCCTTTGTATGAGGATGGTGAAATTATTGGGGCAGTGGAAATTGCAAAGGATATTACGAAGGTCATGAATATGTATGACCAAATTGTCGATTTGCGTTCCCAGCTGGCCGAGACACATAGGAAAAATAAGTTCTCTGAAGGGACGGCTACCTATCATTTTAGTGATTTGATCGGAAATAGCCCTGCTTTTCAGCAAGCCATTTCATTGGCAAAAAAAGCGGCCCGTACACATTCCCCGGTCATGATTTATGGACCAACAGGGACAGGGAAGGAACTTGTCGCGCAAAGTATACATAATGTAAGTGCTCAGCGGAATCAGCCTTTCATCGCGCAGAACTGTGCAGCTGTTCCAAAGGAATTGATGGAGGGGCTGCTGTTCGGCACGACGAAAGGGGCTTTTACCGGAGCGATGGATCGCATGGGCATTTTTGAACAGGCAAATGGCGGAACTCTTTTCCTTGATGAGCTGAATAGCCTCGACCTCGGTCTGCAGGCAAAATTGCTGCGAGTGCTTCAGGAAGGTGAGGTGCGCCGGGTTGGAGGTTCGAAGGAGCAAAAGGTTAATGTGAAGATCATTGCTGCGATGAACATTTCTCCAGAAGAGGCGTTGGAGCGGGGAATCATTCGCTCGGATTTATTCTTTCGCCTGAATGTCGTGACAATCCAAATGCCTTCACTTTTGGAGCGTAAAACGGATATTCCGGAAATCGTCAATCACTTTATTCAAAAATTCAACAAATCATTTTTTACGGAAGTGCGCGGGATCAGTCAAAAGGCGATGCAGCGGCTTCTTCAATATCAATGGCCAGGGAACATTCGTGAACTGGGACATGCCATCGAGTTGACCTTTAACGTCATGGACGCAGGGGAAGATATGATTGATGAACATCACCTCCCTGCTTATCTTTTCCCTTCAGGAAATTTTGCTGCAGCAAATGCGCAGAGCCATCCTTCCCCATTGAAAAACAAGATTGATTTACCTGTCGTTCTTGAAGAAATGGAAAGGGAAATGATCATCAATATGTTCGAGAAATATAACGGGAATATCAGCAAAACGGCAGAAGCCCTCAATATTAAAAGACAGGGACTGCAATATAAGTTAAACAAGTACGGCATAGAAAAAGTTTATACGGCAGGATCGAAGGAATCCAAGTAAATTCAGGTTTTTTGGAAACGCTGTCACTTTCTTGATCATGATGTAACATGAAGAGGGCTCTTGTGTAAAGAGACCCTTTTTTTGATTTTTTGCTAGGCGCAAAGAATCTGGCTGCAAAAAATTATGCGTTATGAAAAATATCTTGCGATTTTAAGCTCAGTTTGCCCCCTTTTGCTTATGTTTTCCTTGTTATTAATGTTGGCATCATTCTTGCGAGAGTATATATATAAGTTCTTAAAATAAGGGGGCATTTTAAATGAATTTGATGGGAATGGATGTAAAACATAAAGAATACCTAGGTGGACGCAGGCATTATAATGATATCGAATTGTGGAAGGATGTAACCGAAGAGCAGTGGAATGATTGGATCTGGCAATTGACCAATACGATTAAAACACTGGATGATCTGAAAAAGGTCGTCAACTTGACACCGGATGAAGAGGAAGGAGTCCGGATTTCGACTCAAACGATTCCGTTGAACATTACGCCTTATTATGCTTCATTGATGAATCCCGATGATCCTCGCTGTCCGATTCGTTTACAGTCGGTACCGCTTTCGGCAGAAATGAACAAGACTAGATATGATTTGGAGGATCCGCTGCATGAGGATGAGGATTCCCCAGTTCCAGGATTGACGCATCGATATCCGGATCGCGTTCTATTCCTTGTAACGAACCAATGCTCCATGTACTGCAGATATTGTACGCGACGCCGTTTTTCAGGTCAGGTTGGCATGGGTGTTCCCAAGAAGCAGCTTGACGGGGCAATTGAATATATCCGGAACACTCCGGAAGTGAGGGACGTGCTGATCTCTGGTGGAGACGGCCTGTTGATCAATGATAAGATCCTTGAATACGTATTGAGTAACTTACGTGCCATCCCGCATGTGGAAATCATTCGGATCGGTACACGTGCACCGGTCGTTTTCCCGCAGAGGATTACGGAAAATTTATGTAATATTCTGAAAAAGTATCATCCGGTCTGGTTGAATACGCATTTCAATCATTCACTTGAACTGACGGATGAAGCGAAAAAAGCATGTGATATGCTGTCGATGGCAGGAGTGCCGCTTGGTAATCAGGCAGTCATCCTGGCTGGTATCAACGATAGTGTACATATCATGAAAAAGCTTATGCATGACTGTGTTAAAGCAAGGGTTAGACCTTATTACATTTATCAATGTGATCTATCTGAAGGGATTGGCCATTTCCGGGCGCCGGTTTCAAAAGGACTGGAAATCATTGAAGCGCTGCGCGGCCATACATCAGGATATGCGGTGCCAACCTTTGTGGTGGATGCTCCTGGCGGAGGCGGAAAGATTGCCCTGACTCCGAATTACCTTCTTTCGCAAAGTCCGGATAAAGTCGTTTTACGGAACTTTGAAGGAGTGATTACAAGTTATCCGGAGCCGAAGAATTATGTTGCCGGCAGTGCGGATGCTTACTTTGATGAAGTGTATGGTACTGCGGATAGGAAAGAAGCAGTCGGGATATCCGCTCTCATGACGGATGAGAAATTCAACTTGGTCCCAGAGGGCCTTCGTCGTCTTGACAAGCGAAAAGCGTATGAAAGCACTAATGAACATGCTTCCTTGAAGGATCGCCGTGATAAACGGGATGAAATGAAGGAAAAATTAAGGTTAGCCCAAGAAAAAAAGAACGCCATGGCCGCTAGTGGCTCGAAATCTGATGGCAAGGGGGAATGAAGATGGACTGCTTGTGGTGCAACACCCCGAACGTAGAAGAAAGTGAAAAGAAGGATTGTTACTGGATCATGCCTGACGGGAAACGCTCAATAAAAGTCCTTCAAGTTCCAGCCGTGAACTGTCCTGAGTGTGGAATCTATGTGTCCGATTCGATGAATCAAAAGGTGGATGAAGCCTTATCTATATATGATGTGAGTGAATATCCTGATGAGTTTACGTATGATCAGCTTCTTCAGGCACCTGTCAAAAAATTATTCAATTGGAAATAGAATGCCGGGAGAAGCGGATGGATATGCATCTCTTCTCCCGAATTCTTTAAATAAGGGGGGTACATAATGCCTGTTCAAAAGCTGCCTTTTTTCACCCAAATGGAGACTGGGGATTGTTATACGATGGAACTCTATCATGATCATGCCAATCAGCGCTTACGCATGGATGATTATCGGGGAAATATCAAAAAAGCGATCGATCGGGCCCTTGTGATCGCAAAGGAGCAGGGCTTCACTAAAGTGATACTTAAAGCCAGAAATGAAGATTTATCAGCGGCATTGAGTCAAGGATTCATGCTGGAAGGCATATTGAGCAAGTATTTCAAAGGGAATGATGCCTATTGCATGGCCTTCTATTTAACGGATGAAAGGCGAACAAGCGACTTTTGGGTCAAGGAAGATAGAGTCATCCAAGATGTAAGTAGGATTCCTAGGGTGATGGAATCTCAGCAAATACCTGAGGATTATATCCTCCGGTTTGCTACGGTTGAAGATGCAAAAGAGCTGGCGAAGTTATATGGTGCCATCTTTGAAACCTATCCTACACCGATGAATGATGAGCGATATATCAAGAAAGTGATGGAGGAAGGCACGATCTTTAGTGTTATCGAATATGAAGGAACCATCGTGAGTGCTGCATCCGCTGAAGTGAATGAGATGTATCACAATGCTGAATTAACGGACTGTGCAACGATTCCCCAACATCGAAAGCATGGTTTCATGAAGGTGCTCATCTCCGCATTGGAACAAGAATTGTTCAGGAAAAACATTTATTGCTCTTATTCATTAGCGCGATCATTGTCAATGGGCATGAACGCCGTCTTTCATCAGCTGGGATATGAATATGGAGGCAGATTAACGAAGAATTGCAATATTTGGGATAAGTATGAGGACATGAATATTTGGGGTAAAGATTTATCCGTCAAGTAGGAGGATTGTTTCTATGGCTAAATACACTTGGGTTGATAAAGAAACCTGTATTGCGTGCGGGGCATGCGGTTCAACAGGTCCTGAGATTTATGACTATGACGATCAAGGGATCGCTTTCGTCATCTTGGACGATAATCAGGGGATTGCCGAAGTTCCTGAAATCCTGCATGATGACATGCAAGATGCTATGGAAGGCTGCCCTACCGAATCCATCCTGATTCAGGATGAACCTTTTAGTTGCTAGAATAGGTTCCTTTTAAGAACTTAATTGATTAATAGATGATGAGCAGTGTACGAACGTTAAAAAGGAGAGATGAAATGGAACGGAATCATTTGATTAAGCCTACTTTAGATCATCACTATCCCACTATCTCTCATGGGAATGGTATTTATCTTTATGATACAGATGGAAAACAGTATATAGACGGCTCATCAGGAGCGGTCACAGCAAGTATTGGCCATGGTGTATTGGATGTTGTCGAGGCAATGACGGAGCAGGCCCGCAAAGTTTCTTTTGCATATAGGTCTCATTTTACGAGTGGAGCCGCAGAGGCATTGGCCAAAAAGCTTAGTGAGTTGGCTCCAGGGGATTTGAATTGGTCATTTTTTGTGAATAGTGGATCGGAAGCGACCGAAACGGCGATGAAAATCGCGATACAACATTGGCAAGAAAAAGGGTTTGAGCGAAAAAATCGCATCATCTCCAGATGGACGAGTTATCACGGGATCACGATGGGAGCTTTATCGATGTCAGGCCATGTACCAAGAAGAAAACGTTTTGTACCGCTATTGGAGGATTTCCCTAGCATATCTGCTCCCTACTGTTATCGCTGTCCTTATAATAATGAAACTTCCAACTGCAAGCTTCAGTGTGCAGATGAGCTGGAGACAGCCATTCAAAGGGTCGGTTCCGAGAATATCGCAGCCTTCATCGCAGAACCGATTATCGGGGCATCCGCTGGTGCTGTAACACCGCGGGATGGCTACTATCAAAGGATTAAGGAAATCTGCGAAAACTATGACATTCTCTTTATCGCCGATGAGGTAATGACGGGAATCGGCCGGACAGGAAAAATGTTCGCGATGGAGCATTGGGGAGTCACCCCGGATATCATCGCATTGGGTAAAGGAATGAGCGCCGGTTATACTCCAATCGCAGCCACGATGATAAGTGACCGTGTCATGGAGCCCATTTTAAAAGGCTCGAAATCAATCATGGCTGGACACACATATAGTGCAAACCCTCTATCTGCTGCCGTTTCATTGGAAGTGCTTTCCTACATTGAGGGAAATGACCTGGTTCAGGCAGCGGAAGAGAAAGGTCAATATCTGTTTAAGAAACTGCAAGGATTGGCTGAGAAATTCGACATCATCGGTGATGTAAGAGGGAAAGGGCTTCTCCTTGGCCTTGAGTTTGTCTCTAATCGGATTTCAAAAACGCCATTCGACTTGCAAATCGGCCTGACTACAAGGCTTGTCAATAAGGCTTTTGCTAAGGGGCTGTTGATCTATCCTGCTGCAGGTGCGATTGAAGGAATCGCTGGCGATGCGGTTATCCTTTCTCCGCCATTAATCATTACGAATGAAGAAATCGATCGCCTCGTCAAGATACTGGAAGCTTCCCTCGAAGATTTGCAGCAAGAATTGGACGCGGAAGGTTTGATTGAGGACATGCAGGCTATTTAGGAGGAACGTTATGAAGCAGGCCATTACGAAGAAAAACAAAATTGTGACCCTGGAAGAAGCATTGGAGCATATTTCCGATGGATGCACACTCATGTATGGCGGGTTTGGCGGAGTGGGGACTCCTCCGACACTCGTACAGGGTATCCTTGCCAAGGGCGTCAAGGAATTGACCTTGATTGGCAATGATACTGGATTCCCTGACATCGGCATCGGCCGGCTTGTGACTGCTGAAAGGGCAAAGAAAGTGATCGCCTCGCATATCGGTTCCAATCCCAATGCCGGCAAGCTCATGACTGAAGGAAAGCTGCAAGTGGAATTTTCCCCGCAAGGGACATTAGCCGAACGGATTCGTGCTGGCGGTGTAGGTGTAGGCGGGATTTTTGTCGATGTCGGGATTGGTACGATAGCAGAAGAAGGCAAGGACAAGATTGTGATAGAAGGAAAAGAATACTTGGTGGAAACCGCTTTGACGGCTGAAGTCAGCATCGTCCATGCCAAAAAGGCAGATTCGCTGGGGAATTTAGTGTACGACAAGACTGCATGTAACTTCAATCCGCTGGTGGCGATGGCTGGAACCTTCACGATTGCGGAAGTGGAGGAAATCGTTCCTGTAGGCGAATTGGATCCGGAATGTATTGCCACACCAGGCATTTATGTAGATATGGTGATTCCTACAAAAGGGGTGAATTGGAAATGGGCATGGCAGTAGATGTACGAAATCGCATCGCGAAACGCGCCGCCAAGGAAATCCATGACGGATTGATCGTCAATTTAGGCATCGGCATCCCTACCTTGGTGGCCGACCATATACCTCAAGATATCCATGTGCTGTTCCATGCGGAAAACGGAGTTCTCGGTACAGGGCCAAGTCCTGATCCCGGGCAAGAAGATCCTGCCCTCTGTAATGCGGGAGGGTTCCCGATCACCACTGTAATGGGAGCTTCATATTTTGACAGTGCAACCGCATTTGGAATGATCAGGAAAGGATACATCGACATCACCATCCTTGGAGCCCTGGAAGTCAGTGAAAAAGGGGATTTGGCGAATTGGATCGTCCCAGGAAAGCGGGTGCCGGGAATGGGCGGGGCAATGGAACTTGCCCAGAAAGCGAAAAAGGTGATCGTCCTGATGAATCACGTGAATAAGCAGGGGGAATCGAAGATATTGAAGACATGTACCCTTCCATTGACGGCAAGGCAGAGTGTGGATTTAATCATTACGGATATGGCTGTCATGGAAGTTACAGAAGAGGGATTGGTGCTGAAGGAAGTCATGGCTCCATATACCGTGGATGATGTGATAAGGAATACAGAGGCGACATTGAAAATCCATGCTGCTGTCAACACCATTGAATAGGTAAGAGGAGGAAAAAAGCATGAATGAGGTTGTCATCGTTGCTGGAGCGCGAACTGCAGTTGGATCCTTTGGAAAATCACTCCGGAATGTTAAAGCTACCGAATTGGGCCGTCAAGTATTGGAAGGTTTAATGGAGAATGCTGGGTTAGGTAAAGAAAAAGTCAATGAAGTGATTTTCGGACATGGCTATGTCCACGGAGGCGGACTTAACTCGGCCCGAATTTCGTCGCAGATGGCATGTTTCCCACACAGTGTCCCAGGCCACGTTGTAATCAAAGCATGTGGATCAGGTTTAAAGGCCATTACCAACGCTGCTTTAACGATCGCTGCTGGTCAAGAAGACGTCATTATTGCCGGCGGAGTGGAGAGCATGAGCAATGTACCTTATATCGTGAAAAATAGATGGGGCGGTAAATTTGGAAACGTAACGATGGAGGATGCTCTGCTGACAGATGGATTAATATGTTCATTGGGAAATGAGCATATGGGAATAACTGCCGAGCGCTTGGCTGAAAAATATGGTATCCGTCGTGAAGAACAGGATCAATTTGCTTATCAAAGCCACAAGAAGGCTTGGAAAGCTATAGTAGAGGGTCGCTTTGAGAGAGAAATTATTTCGCTTAAAATCAAGGATCGAAAAGGACTTCAAATCTTCAACCATGACGAAGGGGTACGCGAGGACATTCATCTCGATCAACTAGCCAGTCTTCAAGCAGTATTCAAAAATGAAGGAACCATTACGGCAGGAAATGCCTGTCCTATGAATGATGGAGCTGCAGCTGTACTATTAATGTCCAAGCAGCAAGCAGAAGAAAAGGGATTAAAACCGCTCTTGAAAATTAAGGCTTTTGCCAGTGCAGGAGTTGAACCTGGAGTTATGGGGATCGGACCCGTACCAGCGACTCGAAAGGCATTAGCAAAAGCAGGTCTATCGTTAGAGGATATCGGACTGATTGAACTTAATGAAGCCTTTGCTGCCCAAGCACTTGCAGTGATCAAGGAGTTAGAATTGAATTCGGATATTGTCAATGTCAATGGAGGGGCAATTGCACTTGGTCACCCTGTAGGAGCAACAGGTGCAAAATTGACAGTCACATTGATGCATGAAATGTTGCGTTCACAAGTTAAGTACGGAATGGTAACGTTGTGTATGGCAGGTGGAATGGGACTTTCAGTAATCTATGAGAATATGTGTAATTAAGGAGGATAAATGTGCCGGATATAAAAAAACGGATAAACCAATGGATCAAGGATCATCGGGAAGAAGGAACAAACCTATTGCAAAAAATGGTACAAGCCCCAAGTACGCAAGGAAATGAAGCAGGGGCACAAGCCATCGTCGCCCAAAAGCTGCAGGAAATGGGTTTGCAAATCGATAGTTGGGAACCTGACGGCGGCGAGCTGAAAAAGCACTCTTATTTCTATTCTCCACGCAGTGAATTTTCCAACAGCCCCAATGTGGTAGGTATCATGAAAGGGACTGGAGGCGGCCGTTCCATCATTTTGAACGGACACATCGATGTGGTTCCGGATGGAGACCGTGATCAGTGGGATGACGACCCATATAGTGGAGCGATAAAAAATGGAAGAATGTTTGGTCGGGGCGTAACCGATATGAAGGGTGGAAATGTATCGCTGATCCTTGCGATGCAGGCATTGAAGGAAAATGGCATCCAATTAAAAGGAGATGTCATTTTTCAAAGTGTGATTGAAGAAGAAAGCGGCGGGGCCGGAACATTGGCGGCCGTCCTGAGGGGATATAAAGCAGATGCCGCCCTGATCCCTGAACCGACGAATATGAGGATCTTCCCGAAACAGCAGGGTTCGATGTGGTTCCGAATTCATGTTAAAGGACGGTCAGCCCATGGCGGAACAAGGTATGAAGGCGTTAGTGCGATTGAAAAAAGCATGACCGTCATCAATCATATTCGTACCTTGGAAGAAAAGCGAAATGCACGTGTCAGTGATCCGCTTTATCAGAACACGCCTATTCCGATTCCAATCAATCTAGGTGTCATTGAAGGCGGTAATTGGCCGTCATCCGTCCCTGACCTTGTGAAAATTGAAGGAAGGATGGGAGTTGCGCCGGAGGAAACGATGGAGCAGGCGAAGGATGAAATGGCCGCCTGGTTATTGCAGCTGGGGGAAGTGGACCAATGGTTCAAGGAAAACCCGCCCGTATTGGAATGGTTCGGGGCACGCTGGGTTCCAGGAGCAATTGATGTAGAACATGAACTGATGAATGCACTTGTTCATCAATTTCGGCAAGTTGCCGGACAGGACCCTGTCATTGAAGCCTCCCCTTGGGGAACGGATGGGGGATTGCTGACACATGTCGGTGAAACGCCTGCAATCGTTTTCGGGCCAGGAGTAACCGAGGTTGCACACTATCCAAATGAATACATCCTGCTCGACAACGTGTTTTCCACAGCCGAAATCATTGCCCTTACATTAATTCAATGGTGCGGAATGGAGCCTGAGCAGGATGGAGTCACCCAGGCCGGGAATAGGGAGACGATACCAGGCAATGGCAATTAAACTGGATAGTATCCCAGCAAGTGGAGCGAACTATTAAGACTTTCACAAAGCGGTTGTTAAAAAACTCTTTTACTCTTGAACTTTTAACTTTAAAAGAAAATGAGGTAGGAACCTTATGGACATGAATCTCATTGATAATCAAGAACCGACAGTTAAAAGGAAACTTAAAGCAAGGCATATGACCATGATTGCCATTGGCGGTTCAATCGGAACCGGATTATTCCTGGCAAGCGGGGCAACCATCCAGAGCGCAGGGCCCGGCGGTGCCCTTGCTGCCTATGCCTGCATTGGAATCATGGTTTATTTCCTTATGACGAGCTTAGGGGAAATGGCGACATATATGCCTGTGTCGGGATCATTTTCCACCTACGCCACACGCTTTGTTGATCCCGCATTCGGCTTTGCACTTGGCTGGAATTATTGGTTTAACTGGGCAGTCACCCTTGCCGTGGAAATAGCTGCTGCAGCCATCATCATGAAATTCTGGCTCCCTGATGTACCTAGCCTTATATGGAGTGCATTATTTCTTGGAATCGTCTTCACCCTCAATGCCCTATCCATTAAAAGCTATGGTGAATCTGAATATTGGTTTGCCTTAATAAAAGTCATTGCCATCATTTGCTTCATCATTATTGGTTTATTGACCATATTTGGGGTTTTTGGCGGAAAGGTGATCGGATTTGAAAACTTCACCATGGACGAGGCACCATTCAAGGGAGGATTTTTATCGATCATCTCTATCTTTCTAATCGCGGGATTCTCTTTTCAAGGCACGGAACTGGTTGGTATTGCTGCCGGGGAAAGTGAGAATCCCGAAAAAAATGTTCCGAATGCGATCCGCCAAGTATTTTGGCGCATCCTTTTGTTTTACATCGGAGCCATTCTGATACTCGGCCTCTTGATTCCGTATACAAGTCCAAGTTTGCTGAACGGGGATGTTGAAAATATTTCTGTAAGCCCTTTCACACTTGTATTTGAACGCGCAGGATTTGCATTCGCGGCATCCGTCATGAATGCTGTCGTGTTGACTTCCTTACTATCCGCAGGTAACTCGGGACTATATGCTTCAACGCGGATGTTATGGTCGATGGCGAAAGATAAACAAGCTCCCCAATTCCTCGCCAAAGTCAATCGCAGGGGAATCCCGATGAATGCTTTGATTCTAACGGCATTAATTGGCGGGCTCGCCTTCCTGACCTCCATTTTTGGGGACCATGTATTTACATGGCTATTGAATGCATCCGGGCTAACCGGCTTCATCGCCTGGATTGGAATAGCAATCAGCCATTATCGCTTTAGACGTGCATATGTTGCACAGGGCGGTGACCTAAACGAATTGAAATATAAAGCAAAATGGTTTCCGCTCGGTCCGATTCTTTCATTCGTCCTTTGCATGGGTGTCGTTGCAGGGCAGAACTATCAAGCATTCCTAAGCGGCAGCATCGACTGGTATGGCGTCGCTGTCTCCTATATCGGATTACCGATATTCCTGGCGATCTGGCTAGGATACAAGATTTATCACAAGACCAAATTAATTTCATTGAAAGATTGTCAATTTGATAAATCAGATGTGGCTTGATATGAATAGATAAAAACCTGAGATCCCTTTGGGGACTCAGGTTTTTTTATGGACCCTAATTAGACGATATCTCCGAAAATAGGAATATATCTCCGAAAATAAGATTATATCAACGAAAACGCCAAATTATTTCATTAAAAGTCTCAGAGTTTCTTCCATTCCTTCTTTGTATGGAGTTTTAGGGATGGGGCCGATGCGTTTTTCATATTTTTCTCCATCCAGGATGAATCCTTCTTTGGTTCAATACATGATTTCCACTACTTCATTCATGAAAGGGTTGAACATGCCGAGTAGCTGAATGATGTTTTTCGTAAGGGGAGGGACCATCTTTTTTATAGGGTATTTAAATCATTTTTTATAACTGAATAATAAGGGAAGGTGTGCAATACTATTAATCTATGTACTTTTATTACTGTGGATGAAAGGAAAATGAGAATGAAAGAGGCGTATCGCGGTTCTGGAATTGGAGTCATTTTCATGGCGGTCTTCGGTACACTGTGGGCAGGTACCGGTATAATGGGATTGCAGGGGTGGGGGTTTCCCTACGTGGAACTCGCAGCCATATTCGTAGGAATCATAATGGTTATCGGCGGCATTTCATTAATACATGCATCACAAAAAATGTCCAATCAAGTTTCAGAAAATGGGGCTAGGCGTCTGAAGCGTATCGGATTTTTGTTTAATATGGTCTTCATTGCCGAAGGGTTGCTGATTGGGATTGCCATTGCCATCTGTAACTTGATCAATCAGACCGATCTTATACCGGGAGTCATCGCGATTATTGTAGGGATTCATTTTTTACCTTTGGCGTCACTTTTCCAAATCAAGGTTTACTATGCAACAGGAGTGCTTCTCTGTTTATTGGCGCTTATCACATTGCTTATTGTGCCAGATACTGTCATGTTTGGGGAGCGTCAAATCCTTGCACCGTTATCATTGCTCGGCTTTGGATGCGCGCTAATTCTTTGGTCCACTGGACTTACGCTATGGCTTAGATTAAAGAACGATAGCCGTTGAAGATTGAATCAATCAAAAAACCCGTCATGGCGAACGGGTTTTTCATTTTGATTAATTTTTCATCCAGGTCAAGAGCCTGACAATTTGAAATGGTTCATTCCAAACGAGAATGAAACTTAAAAGAAAGAATACAGCCACAGCCAAAAATTTCGATTTTCCTTTTTCCTTTTTATACATGGCGCCGAAACTGCATAACATACCAATAACTAACGCACCGAATCCCGAAATCATTAGCAGCTCGGAGGCTGTTGGTAAGGCAAGGGAACAGCAAAATGATAGTGTACCAATCACTGCAAATACGATAGACCAATTGCTTAAACTTTTCATAAGAGACCTCTTTTTTACTAATTATACCAATTCGGTACTTGCGATGAAATTAAAAAATTTGAGGTTGTCACTTATGGGAATATATTGTAATATATATAACAATACAAAAATCCATTTACATTTCAGAAGCATTGATAAGGACATGAATCATTTTTACGGTCTTCAGAGAGGGAAGGGCAGCTGCGAACTTCCTGGCTTAGGAAACTGATTTACCGCCTTTGAGCCATATCGGTGAACAAGAGTAACTGATATCGTCTAAGCTGCGTTACAAGCTCCAGAGCCATGAGTGTTTCTTGCTTATGGGAAATTGGGTGGAATCACGGGTATAAACGCACTCGTCCCTTACTTAGGGATGGGTGCGTTTTTTTATATATAAGAATATTGCCATGATAAGGACATGAATCATTTTTACGGTCTTCAGAGAGGGAAGAACAGCTGCGAACTTCCTGGCTTAGGAAACTGATTTACCGCCTTTGAGCCATATCAGTGAACAAGAGTAACTGATATCGTCTAAGCTGCGTTACAAGCTCCAGAGCCATGAGTGTTTCTTGCTTATGGGAAATTGGGTGGAACCACGGGTAAACGCACTCGTCCCTTGCATAGGGATGAGTGCGTTTTTTTATTACTTAAAAAGGGGTGTTTATGTGATGGGTGAAAAAATGATTAAAGTTCAATTCCCGGATGGGCAGCAAAAGGAATATCCGCTAGGGATGACAGTGGAAAGTGTGGCAGGGTCCATCAGCTCAAGTTTAAGGAAAAAGGCAGTAGCAGGAAAACTGGATAAGCAACTGGTTGATTTAAGTCACAAGCTGAATGAGGATGCCGAACTGTCGATCTTGACTCTGGATTCGGATGAAGGATTACAAGTATTACGACATACATCGGCGCATGTTTTGGCACAGGCTGTGAAAAGATTATACCGAAATGTGGAATTAGGAATGGGGCCAGTTGTGGAAGATGGTTTTTACTATGATTTTAAGTTAGACCATCCTTTGAGCCCAGAAGATCTACAAGCTATTGAAAAAGAGATGGAACATATCATAAGTGAAAATCTGGAAATAAAAAGGATCGAAGTGACTTATGAAGAGGCTGTGAAGTTATTCGAGGGCAGAGGGGAGTCATTCAAGTTGGATATAGCAAAGAACATCCCTAATGGTGAAAAATTAACGCTCTATCAACAGGGGGAATTCGTCGATCTTTGCAGAGGGCCGCACCTTCCATCCACATCATTTGTAAAATCGTTCAAATTGACTCGTGTATCTGGTGCCTATTGGCGGGGAGACAATCAAAATGAAGTTCTTCAAAGGGTGTATGGCGTGGCATTTCGAAAGAAAAAGGATCTACAGGAACACTTTGAATTCCTGGAAGAAGCGGCCAAACGCGATCACCGTAAATTAGGGAAGCAGTTGGAGTTATTCATGTTTTCGGAGGAAGCCCCTGGAATGCCGTTTTATTTACCGAAAGGGCAAATCGTTAGAAATGAATTGGAGAAATTCTCGCGGGAGCTTCTGACTGAAGCTGATTACGACGAAGTTCGGACTCCTTTCATGATGAACCAGCGGTTATGGGAACAATCGGGTCACTGGGATCATTACCATGAGAATATGTACTACACTGAGGTGGATCAAACAAAATTCGCGATGAAGCCAATGAACTGTCCGGGTCATATGCTCATTTTCAAAAACAGTCTTTATTCTTACAGGGATTTACCCATCCGGATGGCCGAATTCGGTCAAGTCCACCGTCATGAATATAGCGGTGCATTGAACGGGATGCTGCGTGTCCGTACATTTTGTCAGGATGATGCCCACATCTTTGTTCGGCAGGATCAAATCGAAAGTGAAATTAAACAAGTGTTTCATCTGATTGATAAGGTGTACCGCACTTTTGGATTCGAGTATTCCGTGGAGCTCTCGACACGTCCAGAGGATTCAATGGGCGATGATTCCCTTTGGGAAGCTTCTGAAACAGCCTTGAAAAATGTTCTGGAAAGCATCGGGATACATTATCAAGTAAATGAAGGGGACGGGGCATTTTATGGACCGAAAATTGATTTTCATATTAAAGATGCATTAAAACGAAGCCATCAATGTGCAACAATCCAACTTGATTTTCAAATGCCCGACAAATTTGATCTGACTTACATCGATGAAAATAATGAAAAAGTTCGTCCTGTCGTCATTCATCGTGCCATTTTTGGATCGATCGATCGTTTTTTCGGAATCCTGATAGAACACTTTGCCGGTGCTTTTCCGATATGGCTTGCCCCGGTGCAAGTACAGATCATCCCTGTCTCACAAGTTCATTTGAATTATTGTTTAAAGGTTCAAAAAGAACTGAAGAATCAAGGCCTAAGAGTGAAAATTGATGATCGGAATGAAAAGCTGGGGTATAAAGTCAGGGAAGCTCAGATGGGGAAAATCCCATATATGCTGGTTCTTGGAGATAAAGAAGAGAAAGAAAATGAAGTGAATGTCCGGAAATATGGGGAACAAGAAGTTGAAAATGTCGCAATAGAAACGTTCATCAAGAAAATGGCCCAGCAAATAAAAGAACGCAGCATCTAACAAGAACGCAGCCTAATCCGGAATTCACGAGTAAATGGACGAAACTCACGAGTAAATGCCCCTTGGATTAGGTTTGGATAAAAAAAGACAGCCGAATAATCGGCTGTCTTTTTTCTATCTACATATCCATACCCAGCCAACGCCCGGAATGAACTGCTGGAAAAAGTTGGCCACCGCCAGGGCAGGTAAACCCTGGGTATTGTAATCCAACTATATCTGTATGATTAACCTCATTTGGAATGCCACCCTTCTGAGTATCAGTACCAGTAGCTTTATTTATCCTCATTAAAATAAAGGTGTGCTGGGTGTTACCACAAAAACCTCTGAAACAATGACCTTGTCGGCCTGTGTTTAAATCGCTCTGAATAGTGGCTGCTGGAACCAGTGTTTGTACTTGCAGTCTGTCATCATAATAAGGCAAATTAGCATAAGAATTATCGTATTAACCTTTGTGTTTACCCTTTCAGGCTATGAACAATAGGGGATAAGTGTCTGGCATGGACAAAGATGGGCAATAATATAGGCGATTTACTCACGAGTAAATGCGTGAAACTCACGAGTAAATGCATGAAATTCCGAGTAAATGCGTGAAACTCACGAGTAAATGCGTGAAACTCACGAGTAAATGCGTGAAATTCACGAGTAAAGCTTCAAAACTCACGAGTAAATGCTTACATCGCCTAAAAATCTTTATGTAAATAAAACCTTGGCTGCTTGGATGGCAAAGTAAATGCCAATCCCTATTAGGGATATACCCGAAATGATCGAGATGCCCATTAGAATGGGTTTGGATAAAATGCGTCTGAAGGTGCTGGCGATGATGGCCATTGCGAAATCCCAGGTTAAGAGGCCGACAAGGATCCCTGAACTGTAAAAAAGTAAATGATCCATATCATATTTTGAAGCGGAGTTTGCAAGAATGGATCCATAAATCCCCAGCCAGAACAAAATGGATAAAGGATTCGAAAGGGACATGATGAATCCTGTCAGGAATGAAGAAAAAAGGGAATCTTTCGTTTTTCGTGCATTCACTTCAATCTTACCTGCACTTAGCAGACTTTCGATTCCGGTATAGGTCAGGACGAAAAATCCAAAAAGCCATAAAAATGTCTTCATGAAGGAGCTGTCCAAAAAGTGGACGACACCGAAAAAGACTAGGGCTATAAAAACAAAATCCGCTAAAATGGCACCCCAGCCAAAAACCCAGGCATGCCAAAAACCCTTCTTGATTCCTTTGTCCAATTGAGCAGCGTTTATGGGACCGATAGGAGCCGCCAGTGATAAACCTAATAATACATAGCTGAAAAAAACACCCAATTCATCACCTCATCGTTTAATACATCTTCGCTTATTTGAATGTATTCAAACAATTGGACTTGTACCACCTTTTTAGTCCTTTTTTGAGTGGACATGGTGAAGCATGTTCCGGGTTGCGCTTACAGTAAAAAAAGAGAAGAATTTTTTGTTTTAAAGGTCTAAAGGGGTAATTTTGGGTAAGGAGCTACTGAATAAATCTTTCAAAGCTATAACATAATAATTTAAGACATCTAAAAAATGATGCAAAACATAATGGTTTCACAAATGGTTACCTTTTATGCAATAAGTTGCTTTTATAATGGATGAGGAGTGTAAGTATGGAAGGTCATGAGAAGCAGAATAAAGATGTAAGCGTGTGGTGCCTGATCAGTATGGCATCGATTCCATTGGTGATGACACTTGGAAATTCAATGCTTATCCCGGTTTTGCCCATTTTCGAGGATAAGGTGGGGATATCTTCATTTCAATCAAGCATGGTGATAACAAGCTATTCCGTTGCATCCATTTTTTTAATTCCCATAGCAGGTTATTTATCAGATCGATTCGGACGGAAGATGGTGATCCTGCCAAGTCTGATCCTAGCCCTCATTGGTGGCTTGGTTGCAGGTTATGCATCATGGAAAATGGAAAATCCCTATACATGGATCATCATTGGGAGGGTATTGCAGGGGATAGGGGCGTCTGGTGCTTCGCCCATCATTTTGCCACTGGTGGGGGATTTATACAAGGATGATGATGAAAAAACGAGTTCTTGTCTAGGTATCATAGAAACCTCGAATACATTTGGGAAAGTGCTTAGTCCAATATTGGGTTCCCTGTTTGCTGCATTTATCTGGTTTTTACCTTTCTTCTCGATTTCATTCTTCAGTTTAATATCTATTGTCTTGGTCTTTTTCTTTATAAAGGTACCAAAGGAAAAGGATGAACCCAAGAAATTCAAAGAATTTTGGGATGATACGAAAAAAATATTCAAGCAAGAAGGAAAATGGTTATATACAGTTTTCCTGATTGGTGTATTTGTCATGTTGGTTTTGTTTGGTATTCTTTTCTTTTTGTCTGATAATCTGGAAAAAATCCATGATTTGCATGGAATCAAAAAAGGTTTAGTGATAGCGATCCCGCTATTTTTCCTTTGTGTGTCTTCTTATGTTGCCGGGAAGAAAATCAAGGGTGAATTACCAATCATGAAAAAGATCATCATGATCAGCATAGCGGTCCTTTCAATCAGCCTTGTATTTGTCGGTTTTACAAAAAACAAAGTTTTCCTTTTATTACTCGTAACAAGTTTGGTTGGCATAGCAATTGGTGCGTTATTGCCGACACTCGACGCCATCATCACTCAAAATATAAAAAAGGAACAGCGTGGAACGATAACCTCCTTCTACATGTCATCTAGGTTCATCGGAGTTGCGGCAGGCCCTCCGGTCATGTCCCTTGTCATGAAAAATCATCTCAATTTGAGCTATATCATTACAGGGATCATTGGCATAGGCATCGTCCTGATTGTTTTGAAATTCATTAGTTCAGACAAAAAAGAAGCTGCTGCCTAATAGGCTTCAATAGAAATTCTCCGAAAAAGCCGGGCTTTCCCAGGCTTTTTTTGTTTGTAACATGCAAAATTTTTTGGGGGATGAGGTTATAGGAGGGGGGGGGCACATAGAATGTACAAGTTATGAACCAGCTCGAAGGAGTGATGCATTTTGAGTGTACATTTACTGTTGAGTTACTTTTTCTTAGGACTGACCCTTGCAGCACCGATCGGTCCAGTGAATTCCGCTCGTATCGATAAAGGAATCAAGAACGGGTTTTGGCATGCCTGGATCGTTGGGGCAGGGTCGATGATTGCAGATGCCTTGTTCATGATTTTAGTATATGTGGGTATGGTACGGTTTTTAGAAATTCCGCTTGTCCAGATCTTTCTATGGCTTTTTGGCGGATTTGTGCTTATTTATTCTGGGGTCGAAAGTGTTATACGAGTTAATACGATATTATTAAATCAATACAGGAATAGAGATTCTTTAATTTCCTGTTTTTTGACCGGATTCATCATGTCAGTAACCAGTCCATTATCCATTTTATTCTGGTTGGGGATATATGGATCTGTTTTAGCTAAAACGGCTTCAAGTTATGGGACCTCCCAACTTTTCATCTATAGCGGGATGATTTTTCTTGGTCTTACCTGCTGGGATTTTTTTATGGCTGCATTAACGAATGGATTTCGCAGGTTTTTAAATGAAAAAAGCTTAATGGCCATTTCGATCATCTCTGGATTATCTTTGATCGGCTTTGGTGTTTATTTTGCTTTTCAAGGCATTTCTGCCATCGTATCATAATGCTTACGTACATTACATATCATTTCAATTCTTATTCGGATATCATTCGGTAAACTTCTTCCTTGCATAATTCATTGTGGCATTATCAACACTATGAATGATGGAAGGGGGGATTGTTATGACAACAAAAGCCAATTGCAGTTCAGCGAAAGGGAAGGCTGCTCAAAATTCCAAAGCATCTGGTGAACAACAAGGCGATATGAAATGGTGGCAGTTATCATTGGTCGGTGTGGGCTGTACGATCGGTACAGGGTATTTCCTCGGTTCGACCATTGGGATTAAAACGACGGGACCGTCCATTGTATTTTCATTTGTAATGGCTGCACTAGGTACTTACATCGTTTATAATCTGCTTGCGAAGATGACGGCTGCCGATCCTCAAGAGGGTTCTTTTTGTTATTATGCCAATAAAGCATTTGGACGATGGGCTGGCTTTAGCTGTGGCTGGAATTATTGGTCCTCCAATATATTGATCATGGGTAGCCAGCTTACTGCGCTTTCGCTATTATCACAATTTTGGTTCCCAAAAGTACCGCTGTGGCTATTTGCATCCGGTTTTGCAATTGTTTCGATCGTGGTGGTATTGCTGGGAACAAAAGGGTTCGACAGAGTGGAAAACATACTTGCGATAATTAAGACGGCAGCGATCGTAATGTTTATCATTATTGCAATATGTGCCGTTTTCGGCTGGTTTGGTCTTGATGGAGGGAAACCGCCATCATTTCCGAATAAGTTCAATGAATTATTTCCAAAAGGGCTAAAAGGGTTTTGGACATCCCTTATCTATGCCTTTTATGCGTTTGGCGGCATTGAGGTCATTGGACTGATGGCGATGCAGCTTAAAAAGAAGGAAGATGCGCCAAAGGCAGGGACGATCATGCTCTTGGTTCTTACTATCATATATGTTGTTTCATTAGGGTTAGCCGTAACCATGATTTCGTTAGGAGCATTCAGTGAAAAAGAAAGCCCATTCGTTTCGGCATTGGACAGTTATCACCTGGCATTTTTCCCGCACGTTTTTAATGGTGCGATCATCATTGCCGGTTTCTCGACGATGACAGCTTCATTATTTGGTGTAACCAATCTATTGGTAACGCTCTCCGATGATGGGAATGCACCCGCATTATTCATGCAAAAGATCAAGAAATTCAAGGACCTTCCACTGCCCTCACTGGGCCTTGGAGCATTGGGACTTTTAGGATCAATCATCACTGCCTTGCTCCTGCCAGGCAAGATTTATGAATACATTACAACATCTGCTGGAATATTACTTTTGTATAACTGGGCATTCATCATTCTCTCTTCTTTCAAAATCTTGGAAAATAAGGTTTGGAGTAAGATTACGGCCATCTTCGGACTTCTTTTAATTTTAGCCGCCGTAAGTGGCACCCTGCTTGAAAAAGAGATACGTCCAGGGTTTTTCATCAGCCTTTTATTCATCGTGATCATCGGTCTTGCCGCGGTTTTCATGAAGTTCAAGGTTTGGAATAAGAACAAGGCGATGGCCGCAAAAGCGAGTAAATCAGGGCTTGATTAAAAAAAGGAACTCGACTATACGAAGTCGAGTTCCTTTTTGTGTGCTTTCGAATTGGCGCTAAACCTCAATGATGATCGGAAGGATCATTGGTTTTTTCTTAGTTTGAGTAAAGAGATATTGCCCAAGTTCCTTCTTTATTGTTTGCTTAATGACGTTCCACCGGTATATTTTTTCACTTTGTAAGTCGTTGACCGTTTTCGTGACAAGACGGTTCACATGTCTAAGGAGGTCCTCGGAATTTTGAACATAAACAAATCCCCGGGAAATGGTATCGGGTCCTGATACTATTTTTCTTTCCGTCTTGCTTAGTGTTATGACGATCACGAGCATTCCATCTTCGGAAAGCTGCTTACGGTCCCGCAGAACGATTTCTCCAACATCACCAACACCAACACCATCAACAAAGGTATTGCCTGCAGCCACCTTTCTCGTTTGACGGGCAACGGAGTTTTCAATATCCACCACATCGCCGTTATTGATGATGAAAGTATGGTCCTTCTCCACCCCGACAGACTCAGCTAGTAATCGATGCTGGTGCAACATCCGATACTCACCGTGGATTGGTATGAAATACTTAGGTTTCATCAGGGTAAGCATGAGCTTTAACTCTTCCTGATAGGCATGTCCGGAAACATGCATGCCCGTTACAGTCCCAGAACCGTAAATGACTTTGGCACCAAGTTGAAACAGGTTGTCGATGATACGTGAAACATCCCGTTCATTTCCGGGTATTGGAGTGGAGGCAAGAATCACTGTATCATCAGGCAATATACTCATATCCCGATAATTCGAGCTGGAAAGGCGAGAAAGGGCAGCAAATGGTTCTCCTTGACTTCCTGTACATAAAACCGCGACCCTTTCAGGAGCATAATTATCCACTTCTTGCGGTTGGATAAGCATCCCATCAGGAACCTCGAGGTAGCCGCGTTCAATGGCAACGGATACGACGTTCACCATGCTTCGTCCAATCAGGGCGAGTTTCCGGTTTGTCTTCTGTGCAGCGTTCACAACTTGTTGAACGCGATTGACATTTGAGGCGAAGGTCGAAAGAATGACTTTCTGTTTTGCCTGCATGAAGGCTTCTTCAATATGGCTGCCAACCAGATGCTCCGATGGGCTTGAGCCGGGACGTTCAGCGTTCGTGCTTTCAGATAATAAAACCAGTACACCTTCACTCCCGATTTTGGCCATTTTATGAATATCGGGATACTGATCATTCATGGGAGTCAAGTCAAACTTAAAGTCCCCTGTATGAACGACCGTACCTTCTGGCGTATGCATGGTAACCCCAAGGCAATCGGGTATACTATGATTCGTTTTGAAAAAGTCCAGAACCATCTCCCCAAATTCCAACCTGGAATCCGAATCGATCTGGATTAATTCCGTATCACCCAAAAGGTGATGTTCTTTTAACTTCAATTCAATCAAACCAAGTGTTAAACGTGTGGCATAAATGGGTACATTCAATTTTTTTAAGAAATAGGGAATCCCGCCAATATGATCTTCATGCCCATGAGTCACAATTAAGGCGCGAATCTTCTCCTTATTCTCCTGAAGAAAGGAAATATCGGGAATGATCAAATCGACTCCTAATAAACTTTCATCAGGAAATTTTGCACCACAATCAATAATGATGATATCGTTAGAATATTGAACCACATACATGTTTTTACCGATTTCATTCACTCCGCCCAGAGCCAGTATGGACAAAGCATTCTCTTTCACACTCAAGTAGATAGACCTCCCTTTATGATGATAAGGATAGTGTTTCCTTAGGTCCCTTTTATAAAACCAACTCTTTTTTAAACAGGGAAAATTCAAAAAGCCATAAAAAAACACCTACCGTTATCGGCAGGTGTGTGTATCTCCAATCTTCAACGGCTCAAGCAAGAATTGATGCTTTCTTCAAAAGTCTCAATGCATGCTTGGACCTGTGATGCATATCCAGTCTTCAAAGTGAGCAGCAAACTTTCGATCAAGAATTTTCGCGGCTTGTCGGACTGCATCAGCTCATCTTGGATAAAGTCGACCAATTCAATGGCTCTTGTTCGATCTTCCTCGCAAGGCAAAGCCTTGTTTATCCCTTTTTTCAATTCCGTGGTGGAATGAAGCAAATCATTATGGCAAGAATCAAGGTGGTTTGTAAAGTTTGGAAACCACGTATCCATTAGTTCCGGATCAATGATCTGTTCCCCGCTTTCAGCCACTTCATTGATTAAATGGACTATGCGGTTCATGCAATAACGGATAATTTGTATATCCGGTGTACCGGCGGCATTAGCACGATAACTAAAATGATTCATGTGGGTCATCATCGAATGGAAGATAATGACGCTATCTAAAAGATAGGGTTTTTTGCTTTCCCCGAATATATCGAGAAAACGGTTATACATCCAGCGTATGCTCAACAATAGCGTGTTATTGATGAATTGTTTTAATTCTTCATCGTTGGAAACACGGACTTCTTCGATCAGGATAAGCAATTTGCTTTGCTTGTTCACCATCATCTGCAGTTCGAGCTGCTGGATGAAAATATCAATATCGGCGGAATCTTGACCAATCAACAGTTTTTCCCGGTCATGGCGAATCTTTGTATAGAAGGAACGGAAAATGGCTATAAATAATTCACCCTTGGAAGGGAAATAATTATAAAATGTACCTTTTGAAATTCCGCTGCCGTCTAAAATGTCCTGGATGGACGTGGCTTGGTAGCCCTTGTCAATAAACAGCTTATGAGCCGTATCGATGACATTCTGCCTTCGATTATTCATCATATCACCTTATTTTCATTATACTGCTTGTATAAATGTAATCGTACTCTATTTTTAATCACAGCACAAACCCTTATTTAAACCAGTAAATTTTTATTGCAAAAAATGAACTGGGGGTATATTATTGATTTTGTGAGTTTGGAATATACCGCTCGTCTAATTAAATGAACCAATAGTTTGAATGGAGGAATAGATAAAAAGTGAGTACTGCACAAACAAATGAAAAAAAGGGTTCGTATGGCATTTTGGCCATACTGATGGTCGGGGCGTTTATAGCGATACTGAATTCAACCCTTTTAAATATTGCACTGCCATCAATCAAAACAGACCTTGGAATCGAGACTTCCACAGTTCAATGGCTGACAACGGGCTATATGCTCGTGAACGGAATCATGATTCCGACAACAGCCTTCTTAATAAGAAAATATTCGGTACGTAATCTGTTCCTGACAGCCATGCTGTTATTCTCAATCGGGACGATCGTTGCAGGTGTAGCGCATACATTCCCGCTATTATTGAGCGCACGTATGGTTCAGGCTGCAGGTTCTGCCATTATGATGCCGTTATTAATGAACGTGCTTTTAACTGCATTCCCTGTTGAAAAACGGGGCTCGGCAATGGGATTATTCGGTTTAGTCATGATGTTTGCCCCTGCAATCGGGCCGACGCTTTCAGGCTGGATCATCGAACATTATGATTGGAGAATGCTATTCCACTTCATCACCCCGCTTGCTTTACTAGTGCTTATTCTCGGCTTCTTTAAACTTAAAGACAAAAAGGAAAAAGTCGATATTAAAATTGATAAATTATCGGTCATTCTTTCAAGCTTAGGCTTTGGCGGCTTGCTTTATGGATTTAGTTCGGCAGGCAGCAAAGGCTGGGATAGCCCTTGGGTATATGGAACATTGATTGTCGGTGCCATTTCCCTGATCCTTTTCATTACACGCCAGCTGAAAATGGAAACGCCAATGCTTGAATTCAGGATCTTCAAACATCCGATGTTCGCCTTATCTGCAACGATTTCAATCGTGTTGAATATGGCCATGTTCTCGGCGATGATCTTAATGCCGATGTATACACAAACGGTCCGCGGAATTTCACCATTCGATTCAGGATTATTGATGCTGCCCGGTGCACTATTGATGGCCCTCATGTCACCGGTTACCGGTAAGCTCTTCGATAAATTCGGTGCGCGCATACTTGCTTCAACCGGTTTGTTTATTACTGTGGTGACGACGTATTTCTTCAGTAAATTAACAATGGATACTTCTTATACACATATTGTGATTCTGTATTCCGTCCGTTTATTCGGTTTGTCCATGGCCATGATGCCGATCATGACAAATGGATTGAACTCGCTGCCAGCCCGTATGAACCCGCATGGTACAGCCATGAATAACACGCTGAACCAGATTTCAGGCGCAATCGGTACAGCATTGCTTGTTACGGTCATGTCAAACCATGCCGCTTCTTCCGGTGAGGATTTAATGACCAAGGCGATGAGCAAATTAACAAGCCAGCCCACTGCTGAGATGATGGAACAAATGCAGGCCCAAATCGGGATGCAGGCGATGCTCGATGGAATTAACTTCTCCTTCTTTGTATCCACCTTCATTGCTGCTGTGGCACTGATTCTGACATTATTCATTAAGCGTGCATGGCCGGCTGAAGAAAAACCAGCTATGAAAAAAGATCAAACCGCTTAAAGGAAACAAGAAAAAGCCCTATGCCACCTGAATATATCAGGCAGCATAGGGCTTTTTCTTTTAAGTTCAGCCGACTTTAATTCGACCCACTTATCAATCAGTATGTTTTCCCCGGTGATTTTCACTTGTATATAAAAAAAGCGCAGTGCCATTTGCACTGCGCTTTTTTACATCAAGATGTCACTTCCTCTGAAGTTACTTTTGCATGCTGGATATGACTGGCTATCCAGCCAATGATCGCTGCAGAAACGAGATAGGCAAGCAAGATCCAAATCTGCGTTCGTAAGCTTTCCCAGCCGCCTAATGAGATGACCTCTTGAAGTTCCTTTAATGAGTGGGCCATAGGTAAAAATTGACCGATTTTCGTCAATAATGACATGCCCAGTTCGCCTGGGAATGTTCCGCCGCAGGTCGCCAATTGGAACACGAGAAGGGTCACGGCTGCAAATTTCCCGACCACTCCGAATACGGTCACCAACATAAGAATGAATGTCATGAAGGTAAATGAAACGATGATGCTTGATAGAATGAATACAGGGACACTGGCGACGTGTAAATGGAATCCAAGAAGGACGACTGCATCCACTAGAAGTGCCTGTATCAAGCCGATTACATATACCAGCATTAATTTATTCGTGAAATGAACGGTTCCGGTAACCTTAAGATTCTGCCTGCGGCCAAGCGGCAAGATATTGGAAGCCATGATGCCGCCTACATAAAAGGCCAATGACAGAAAATAAGGAGCAATCCCGGTTCCGTAGTTAGGTACTTCAGATAAATTGGATTGGACCAATTTTACGGGTTCAGAGAACATCGAAGTTGTCGAATCGTCGTACTGAAGACTGGCCGTTTTATCGGCAGCTTCATGAAGCTTGGTGGATAATTTGCTTGAACCCGTTTCCAGTGAAGCCAGTCCGTCTTGGAGTTCCTTCGATCCACTGGCTAGCTGGCTGCTTCCGCCGGCTAGCGAATCGATTCCGGCATGTAAAGTGGAGAAACCATTTTTCCATTGAAATAATCCATTCGCCAATTCTTCAGAACCCTCGTTTAATTGCTTGGCACCCGAGGTAGCTTGTGCCATTTTATCACCAAAAGCATTCATCCCGGTTTGAACGGTTTCTTGTCCATCAGCCACTTTGGCAGCACCTTCGCCCAATTGCTTTTGATTGGCATGTAAAGTGGTGGCTGCTTCGGATAAACCAACTGACAGGGCAACGATTTGCTTGAAGTCTTGATCCTTTATTGCATCAGGATGACTTTTCATATAGGCATCCAATTGTTTTTTTAGAGTATTCGCTGTATCGGCAGCCTGTTCTTGCCCTTGCATCAATAGTGCATTTCCGGCTGACCAGTTCTTAACACCCTTACTTACTTCATTCATTCCATTTTCCAATGAGTCATGTGCATCAGATAGCTGCTTCATGCCAGAATGCAAGTTCTGGGAACCTGATGTTAATCCTTTCGCACCATCCGCTAAGGCTTCTTGTCCATCCAAGAGCTTGGTGCTTCCTGTTTGCAGCTTCTGGGCGCCATCATTCAAATCCTGGATGCCATCATTCAATTTCTCGCTGCCGCTTTTCGCATCCGCCGTTCCTTGATGAAGCGTTTCCGCTCCATCCCCGGCATCCGCCAAGCCGTTAGAAACGTCCTGGAATTTCGAAAGGATGCCCTCAGAATAGACCTTCGTAATGCTTGCGTTGATTTTTGCCGTCATTTTTTCAACAGCAGTAGAGCTGATTTGTGAGGCAACAAAGTTCTTACCTGGATTGACAGTATACAAAAGTTTAGCCGTTTCCGGTTTTTTATCCATTAAAGTCGTGACATTTTCCGAAAAATCTTTTGGAATCGTGACAACCATATAATAGGTACCTTCTTTAAGACCCGTATTTGCCTCCTTTGCCGTGACAAAGTGAAAATCCAATTCTTTCTGCTTTTTCAATTGTTCAACGAAATCATCTCCAGCCTCGACTGGCTTATCGTCCATTTCCGAACCATTATCGAGATTGACCACTGCTACAGGAAGCTGATCCAACTTCCCATAAGGGTTCCAATATCCTGCCAGGAAGAAACCTGAGTAAATCAATGGAACGACCAAAAGGAAAATCAAGGCGATTCTCCCGTGTTTATGTTTCCACATTGCTTTTATATCTTGAAATACAAGTTGTAAACCTTTCATTATTTGAGCCTGCCCTTTCTAACTAAGAGATTATTTCATCATAATGGCTTTTTTAGATACTGTATAATACATAATTGATTATGTAATAATAGATTTAAATCTATGTGAAAAGAGTGGAAGAATGGAAATATTACAGCTGCAGTACTTTCAAACCGTAGCACGGCTGGAACATATGACGAAGGCTGCGGAACAACTTCAGATTGCTCAGCCATCTCTCAGTAAAACCATATCCCGGCTTGAAGAGGATTTGGGAGTCGCACTGTTCGATAGGGAACACCGGAAAATCAAGCTTAATGAAGCCGGACGAATTTTCTTGAACCGTGTTGAACGCGCTTTTGCGGAACTGAATGAAGGGAGGCGCGAAATAGTGGAATTAACGGATCAAGACCAAAAGAACATCACTTTGGCCGTTACCATTCCCAGGGTCCTGCCTGATTTATTGGGTACATTTTTATCTCAATACCCAGATGTCCGTTTTCAACAATTCCTAAAATCCATATCATCCATGAAGCAGCTTCTAATTGAAGGAGAAATCGATTATTGCATATCATCCGTTCCGATTGAAGGCCCAGACTTAAAGTGGGAACCGCTGATCACCGAAGAAATATACTTGATCGTGCCTCCCAATCACCGGTTGGCAGGAAGGGAAAGCATTACACTCCAAGAAGTGAAAGATGAACCATTCATCAGCATGAACACAGGCTTCGGGTTCCGCAGCCTCACCGACCAATTTTGCCTTGAAGCGGGATTCGTCCAGCACATCGCATTTGAAGGAGATGAACCTGCTGTCATCTCGGACCTTGTCAGGAAAGGGTTGGGAGTCGCCTTCGTATCCGAATTGACATGGCTCCATCAAACCGGGTCATTATCCCATAAAATCCGGATAACCGAACCTGCTTGTCAAAGAACAATAGGGCTCGGCTGGTCAGAAAAACGCTACTTTACCCCAGTAGCCAAGCAATTTAGGTTATTTGTCATGGATTACTTCGCTGCCGCCAACTCCGCCAGACCAAAGGATGAATAAAAGTGGTGAAGGTCTAAATAATCGGATGTAGGCCGGAATAAAAGGTGTGAAGGCATAAAAAGTATAATTTAATTATAGAGAACATAGTATTTTAGGAGGTTTTTCTTAAATTGATCGGGTTCAAAATGATCAATTCCGATCCTAGGAGATGAATGGAGATGGAAATACGGGTTAATCAAATTGTATTGAATGGACACACGTTTCAATACCGGGAGAGCGGGGATGTTTCTGCACCGCCGCTTGTTGTTCTTCACGCACTGGGTAAAAGTGCAGAGTCATGGGATCAAGTGGCTGCTGCATTAGGAGAAAATTATCGTGTATTAGCTTTAGATCAACGGGGACACGGTGGGAGTGCGAGAACCAATACATACACTTTCGAATTGATGTGCGATGATTTGCTTCATTTTGCGGATGCGCTGAATTTGGGAAGATTTTCGCTAATAGGGCATTCCATGGGGGGAACAGTTTCCTATCTTTTCTCGCAAACTTTTCCTTCGAGGATAGATAGGTTGATTGTCGAAGATACGCCTCCACCTTTCTCGGATGAACCAATTGAGGTTCCTTCCCAACCTTCTGGCCCTCTGCCATTTGATTGGCAGGTAGTGCCTTCGATAATCCAGCAGCTTAATGAACCCGATCCCGAATGGTGGGCACGTCTTACTGATATTATGATGCCGACGCTTGTTATAGGGGGCGGGTCGAGCCATATACCCCAAAATAAATTGCAGGAAGTTTCCGAGCTTATTCCGAATTGCGAATTGGTGACGATAGAGGATGCAGGACACTTTGTGCATGAAGATAATTTATCAGCTTTCTTGGCTGCCGTAACAAGGTTTCTTTCAAAAGGGCAGGCGCATTCATGAGATTGGAGGGTTGCCGACTGCAGCCCTCTTATTCCTGCTTAAATGTATGGTTTATTTTAAAGACGGCATGTACCGATTTATTATTAATGATTTCCAGTAACTGTTCAGCCATATAGTCAGCACTGTATGTAAAGCCGGTGTTGACCCATTCGATGATCATGCCTAATATCGCATATGCTTGGTAACTGGAGGCAAGTTCTTTATTGATCTTAGGGTTCGGCCGGTAATCTTCCAGGTCCTCCAATGGAAGTTTCTTTAATTCATTACAAATCCTTTCCAGTAATTTAGGCCATGCATTCGACTTTAGGATAAGGGTATAAATGTTTGCATAATTAGCTACATGTTCAAATATTTTGATCACTGAAGCCGTTAGTTCATTGATGGTGAAAGTTTCAACGTTTTTATAAGGTTCCCGGTAAGATAGGATCAAATCGGCAATTACATCCTCCATGACTTCTTCAAGCAGTTCCTCTTTGTACTGATAGTGTTTGTAAAATGTACCCCGATTAAGGTCGGCGCGTTCTACAATGTCAGTAATCGATATTTCCCTGAAATCCTTGTGTTGCATTAATGATATGAGAGAATCTTTCAAAGCCAGTTTGGATTTCCTGATCCTCCTATCAATCCCAGTGTTATTATTGGACATTTTCTTCACCCTTTGTTCGTTATTGTACTTTTAATGAACATAATGAACACTTTCTGTTCATTGTTCAACATCGAGGTCATCATTTGCTGATTGTATAAGCCTATTGAAACTAATTATACTATAAAGGAAGTTAGTTAATGAACATCTGTACAATAAGTATCACTTCACTAGAGTGAATGGGGGAGTTCAAATGAAATTACAAGACAAAGTTGCAGTAGTGACAGGCGCAGCATCTGGCATGGGGAAACAAATTGCTATAGATTATGCTAGAGAAGGGGCTAAAGTCGTCGTATCGGATTTAAATCTTGATGGTGCGAACGAGACGGTGGAAGAAATAAAAGCGAATGGCGGAATGGCCTTTGCCATTAAAACGAACGTAGCGGTGGAGGAAGATATTCAACATTTGATCGATACCACGGTCAGTACGTATGGTACGGTGGATATTTTGGTGAATAACGCGGGTATTATGGATGGCATGGAACCTGCTGGAGACATTGAAGATTCTAGATGGGATCGGATTTTTGCCATTAACACGACAAGCGTCATGCGTTCGACTAGAAAGGTATTGCCGATCTTTTTAGAAAAACAAAAAGGGGTCATCATCAATATTGCTTCTGCTGGCGGTTTGTACGGTGCTCGAGCAGGCGCAGCATACACTGCCTCTAAACACGCAGTGGTTGGGTTCACAAAAAACACGGGCTTCATGTATGCCAATAAAGGGATTCGCTGCAATGCAATAGCACCAGGCGGAGTTGAAACCAATATCGGTTCCAGCATGACGAATATCAATGAGTTCGGCATCTCTCGCCAACAATTGGGTATGGCCATCAATCCACGCAATGGCAAACCTGAGGAAATCGCTAAAGTGGCTTTGTTCCTTGCCTCTGACGATTCCAGTTTTGTTAATGGTACTGTCATCACGGCAGATGCTGGTTGGAGTGCATATTAAGCAGTAAATTAAAAAGAGGATGGTCAAGACCTTGGGACTGATACATGCATTCCTGCTAGTAAGCAGGGATGCATTTTTTTGAGTGGAGCTTGGCAGGATCATTGGATGGGGATTGTGGTTAGCCAACAATTTGCAAGAGGAGGGTTTCGACTTCATCGGGGAACATTTTCATTTCAATCGAAAGTGGATAAGTGGGGGCTGGATAGTTCAACTACTATCCAGTTTTTCTCAAAAATAATTATGCTATCAATTGGATTTAAAAGATAAGTTGAACTCTGAAATCTTGGAAGCAAAATAGGTTCCCTGTAAAAATCCACTTTCCCTATGAAATTGGATCATTGAGTGATCCATTAGTTTGCTGCGTACTTCCTTCTTCCTTCCACACAAACGATATATTAATTTGCGTGGGAATATTGAAGGACTTTCTGACGGACGTAATCAAGGTGCTTGTACATTTGACTGAATGCTTCATGTGGATCATGTGCTGCAAGTGCCGCATAGATGGCTTTATGATACTTTACAGTCAGTTCCCGTTCCCTGAATTGTATCAGGCTATTTATTTTATTATGGGTAATCAATAAGGAATCGATCATCCCTTCAATAATGGGATTGTTCGCACTTAAAGCAATGATCTTGTGGAATTCTTTATCGGCCTCTCCATAATCGTTGTCTTCACTATTGGCAATCGTGTCAATCGTAACTTGCAGTTTCTCCAGTTGTTCGTCTGTGATCTTCTCGGCAGCCATTGTTACCAATCCCAATTCCAATGCCATTCGCGCTTCGATGATCGCTGGTAAATTATCCGTAGCCAGCGCCAGCATGACAGAGAATGGATGTGTACCGATTTTATCGTTAAAAAAGGTTCCTTCGCGCGTTTTCCGTGTAATGACACCTAGTGTATCAAGTGCACTGAGCGCCTCCCGTAAAACAGGCCGGCTTACTTCAAGTTCTTTCATAAGTTCCATTTCAGGAGGCAGTTTGTCGCCCGCTTTCATTTGTCCGGTGACGAGCAGATGCACGATTTGATCCACGACTTGTTGTGAAAGAGTGTTGCGATGTACCGATTGTACGCCTAATTTCTTTGACGATTCTTCCATTGTGTAACCCCTTTTCTGTTAAATCCTATATGTATTCATACTGTAAGACTAATTATATAATATAATACACTTATTTGCATGTGAGGAAGAGAAGATCTATGCCCAAAAAAAGTAAAATGCGCCGCTCTTAAGAGAGAGACGCACGCATTGTGAGAAAAAAATCATCTGACAAGGCAAGGTGATTTTGGATTGAACTCCCATCCGGAAATCAGGTATTGCATCGCCATTGAATCATCACGGGCACCAAGTCCTTTTTGTTTATAAAGCTGATGTGCCTTCTCGATTCGTTCCATATCCACTTCAATTCCAAGTCCGGGCTTGGAAGGGACATCGACCATTCCGCCGACAATTTTAAAAGGTTCTTTCGTCAAACGCTGCCCATCCTGCCAAATCCAGTGGGTATCGATTGCAGTGACTTTTCCTGGTGCGGCTGCAGCAACGTGTGTAAACATGGCGAGCGAAATGTCAAAGTGATTATTCGAGTGTGACCCCCATGTCAACCCCCAGTCGTTGCACATTTGAGCGACACGGACGGAGCCTTGCATCGTCCAAAAATGCGGATCGGCAAGAGGGATGTCCACGGATTGAAGTTGAATGGAGTGCCCCATTTGCCTCCAGTCCGTTGCAATCATATTCGTAGCGGTGGGAAGGCCCGTTGCGCGCCTGAATTCCGTCATGATTTCCCGGGCGGAAAAACCATTTTCCGCTCCGCATGGATCTTCCGCATAGGCTAAAACATGATGTTGATCCCGGCAAAGTTCAATCGCATCCTTAAGCAGCCAGCCGCCATTTGGGTCAAGGGTGATCCTGGCTTCAGGGAAGCGTTCCGCAAGTGCCGTCACCGCTTCGATTTCTTCTTCCCCGCGCAAAACTCCGCCTTTCAGTTTAAAATCATTGAATCCATAGCGAGAGTGGGCGGCTTCTGCCAAGCGGACAATCGATTCAGGTGTGAGCGCCTCCTCATGACGGAGGCGTATCCAGTCATCTTCCGCTTCAGGTTCGCTTAAATAACCAAGATCCGTTTTATTGCGGTCACCTACATAAAATAAGTAGCCCAGCATTTCCACCCTATCACGCTGCTGTCCTTCGCCGAGAAGGGCTGCAACTGGAACACCTAAATATTGGCCGACTAAATCTAGTAGTGCCGCTTCCAATGCTGTTACGGCATGGATGGCTATACGGAGATCGAACGTCTGAAGCCCGCGCCCTCCCGCATCCCGGTCCGCAAACTGCTTACGGATGGTATTCAGAATGTTGTTGTATGTCCCAATGGACTGGCCGACAACCAATTGTTTGGCATCTTCGAGTGTCTGGCGAATTTTTTCGCCTCCAGGAACTTCACCTACACCAGTATTACCCGCATTGTCTTTCAGAATGACAATGTTCCGGGTGAAATAAGGAGCATGGGCACCGCTCAAGTTCAGCAGCATGCCGTCATGGCCTGCAACTGGAATAACGCTCATTTCTGAAATTACCGGTGTGCCGATTTTTACATGATCCTTAAGCATTTGATTGTTCATATTTCTTCCCCCTGACAGAATATTTAGTTAACTATGATTTTAACTCTACACGTTTAATTTCACCAACAAGGAATAAATAGCTGCAGATTGCGACAAGAGCATTGGCACATACGAAGACTAGCGCCCCATTAAATGATCCTGTCGTGGCAATGATGTATCCGATGATGATCGGTGTTGTAATGCCTGCAATGTTACCGAATGTGTTGAAAAGCCCGCCACTGACACCGGACATTTCCTTTGGTGAGGTATCGGCCACTACCGCCCAGCCGAGTGCCCCAAATCCTTTACCGAAAAACGCAAGGGCCATAACGAATATGACCACCCATTCCGTATCTACATAGTTTGCAGCTACCAAGCTCATCGATAGAAGCATCCCAACAACGATTGGAAATTTTCGGGCGACAGTCAATGAGAATCCCTTCCGTAACAAGAAATCCGAGAATGTCCCTCCGAGAATGCCGCCAAAAAATCCACAAATGGCTGGAAGGGAAGCGACGAGTCCAACTTCAAGAATGGTCATGCCTCTTTCTTGTACAAGGTACACAGGAAACCATGTAAGGAAAAAGTACGTTAACGTTGTAATGCAATATTGTCCGAGATAAACACCTAACAGCATACGGTTTGATAAAAGCTGCTTAATATGATTCCAGTTGACGCCTTTCTTTTCCTCCTTATTTGTAGTGGTTTGATCCATATTGATCAAAGCGCCGCCTGCTTCGATATATTCAAGCTCAGCTTTGTTGATGCGCGGATGTTCCTTTGGGCCATATATCGTTTTCAGCCAGAAGAACGCGACGATGATTCCCAAGGCGCCCATAAAGAAGAAGACGTATTCCCAACCAAATTTATACGTAATATAACCCATGATCGGTGCAAAGAGAACGGTTGCAAAATACTGGGCTGAATTGAAAGTGGCAGCCGCGGTTCCGCGTTCATGGCTTGGGAACCAGGTAGCAACGATGCGGCTGTTGGCCGGGAAGGAAGGAGCCTCTGCCAATCCAACTAAAAAACGCAGTCCGAACAATACCATGACAGCCGTTCCGGCAGAACCGTAAAATCCGATAAATCCTTGCAAAAGCGTAAAGGTTGACCATAGCGTGATACTCCAAAAGTAAACTTTTTTTGAGCCAAAACGGTCCAAAAGCCATCCACCCGGAATTTGTCCAGCTACGTAAGACCATGCAAAAGCGGAGAAAACATAGCCCATCATGACTGAATCGAGACCAAGCTGACCAGACATGTCCGTACCTGCGATTGATAGCGTCGCACGATCTGCATAATTCAGAGCGGTAACCAAAAAGAGCATGAAGACAATGAACCATCGTGTCCGTGTTTTTTTCTGGGCATTTGGCAGTTTAGGAGATGCTTGAAAAACTTTTTCTTCAGCGTTCATATACTCACTTCCTTAAACGTATTTTATTATATTTTTTAGTTGATACCGCTTACAATGTTGGTCGCTTCTCCCTTCGTGAAAATTCTTAATATTTAGTTTTGTCCAATGGTAAGACAAATAAAATTGTTTGTCAATCGCTTTTTTTAAAAATCTTTTTTCATTTTAGCTCCTTAATCATCGTGTTTTTTTGTATATATTAGAAGCGAAATTATTGTGGGATGAGGTGATGCTTGATTTTTCAGAAAATAAAAAAAATACGATTGACCAGACGGTATATTTGTCTTACAATAAAACAATAATACACAAGGAGGAATAGAAAATGAATAAAATTCGCAAGGCGCCTAAAGGGATTCTCGGATTTCCCGTAGCACCATTTACAACGAGTAACAAACTTGATGAACAAGCACTCGCCCGAAACATCCAATTTTTACTGGATGAGGGGCTCGAGGCTATTTTCGTAGCATGTGCAGCAGCAGAATATCCATCGTTAAGTAAAGAGGAATATGAAGCGATGGTAGAGGTAGCCGTATCCGTTACGGCTGGAAAAGTCCCTGTATACACAGGGGTAGGAGGGAATATTCAAACTTCCCTGGAACTTGCCAGAATATCAGCGGATAGAGGGGCAGACGGATATTTAATATTACCTCCATATCTTGTTACTGGAGAACAGGCAGGTTTGGCGGCTTATTTCAAAGCTATCGCAGAGAGTACGGACTTAAATTCCATAGTATATCAGCGTGATAATGTTTCACTTTCAATTTCAACATTGGAAGCGCTTGCGGAGGTCCCTCAGGTGGTCGGCGTCAAAGACGGTCTAGGCAATATGGAGTTGAATGGACTCCTTACACAAACGTTCGGAAAGCGTTTCGGCTGGTTGAACGGAATGCCGCTTGCGGAAGTTACCATGTCGGCCTACGTTCCACTTGGCTTTGACTCTTACTCATCCGCGATATCCAATTACATCCCGCACATCTCACGAAAATTCTATAATGGCATTTTGAGCGGAGATCAAGAAACGGCCAAAGAAATTTACCAACAGGTCATCATGCCAATCAACAATATTCGCCGTCAGCGAAAAGGGTATGCCGTTTCTCTCATTAAAGCAGGTATGGAGATTATGGGAATGCCGATTGGGCAAACAGTCAGATTACCAATTCTTCCGGTGGAAAAAGAACATTATGCAGAAATGCAAACGATATTAGAGAATGCTTTAGATCGTTTTCCAAAAGAAACACCAATTCAATCAATCTAATAAGGGCGGGATTATATATGATAACTACAGTTCAAACAAAAACGTATCTTAACTATATTAACGGTGAATGGGTTGCTTCCATTTCAAATGAAGTTGAAAAAAGTTTAAACCCGGCAGATCATCAGGCAATTGTCGGATATGTACAGAAATCTGCCAAGGAAGATTTGAACCTGGCTGTGGAAGCGGCGAAAAAGGCGAAAGACAAATGGCGCAAACTAGCTGGTTCAGAGCGCGGGGAGTATCTATATAAAGTAGCGCAAATTCTTGAAAAGCGGATTGATGAAATCGCAGAATGTGCAACACGGGAAATGGGTAAGACCTTTGCAGAAACAAAAGGGGAAACGGCACGCGGTATTGCGATCTTGAAATACTATGCAGGAGAAGGAATGCGTAAAGTGGGGGATGTCATTCCATCCACCGACAGTTCAGCGCTTATGTTCACGACGCGCGTCCCGCTTGGTGTAGTGGGCGTCATTACACCTTGGAATTTCCCAATCGCCATTCCAATCTGGAAGATGGCTCCTGCTCTCGTTTATGGAAATACGATTGTGGTGAAGCCAGCCACCGAGACGGCCATCACCTGTGCGAAAATCATGGAGTGTTTTGAAGAAGCCGGTTTACCGGCGGGTGTTATCAATATGGTCACAGGGCCGGGCAGTGTCATCGGGCAGGGCATCGCCGATCATAAAGATGTAAACGGCATTACCTTTACCGGCTCAAACGGCGTTGGAAAAAGGATTGGACAAGCGGCGTTAGCACGCGGAGCGAAATACCAACTTGAAATGGGCGGGAAAAACCCGGTAATCGTTGCAGCGGATGCTGATCTAAATCTGGCTGTAGAAGCAGTCATTACAGGCGCGTTTCGTTCGACGGGGCAAAAATGTACCGCGACAAGCCGTGTCATCGTTGCAGCTGAAGTTTATGAAGAGTTCAAGCAGCTGCTGGTGAAAGAAACGAAAGGCATTTCCATCGGGGATGGATTGGACAGCGGGACATGGATGGGACCATGCGCTAGCGAAAATCAATTGAATACGGTTCTTTCCTATATAGAAAAAGGAGTGGAGGAAGGCGCTGAACTTCTAATTGGCGGGAAGCGTGCTGTAGAAGGCACCCAGGCAAATGGCTTTTATGTAGAGCCTACGATTTTTGATAACTGCACGTCAGATATGACAATTGTACAGGAAGAAATTTTTGGTCCGGTGATTGCTTTATTGAAAGCTGATTCAGTTGAAGAAGCCCTGCAACTTGCGAACAGCGTCGAATACGGTCTAAGTGCTTCGATTTTTACAGCCAATATCCAGCATTTGCTATCATTTGTTAACGATATGGAAGCCGGATTGATCAGGGTTAACGCCGAAAGTGCAGGCGTTGAATTACAGGCGCCATTTGGCGGCATGAAAAACTCCAGCTCCCACTCCAGGGAACAAGGAGAAGCAGCAAAAGAGTTTTTTACATCCATTAAAACGGTGTTTGTCAAATAATATAACGTGAATGATCAATAGATAACGCTTTCGAATTAATGATTAAAGAACTTATGAAGTTAATAAATCTGGAAGGAAGTTAAATAAGGAAATCGCAGGGACGCCAATTATTACAGATATGAAGGTTATTCCAGTAGCAGGCTATGATAGTGCCCTGCTCACACTAAGTGGCTGTCATATACAGGTATCGGTGAGATCCATGGCGGCGATGATATTACTAGAATGATAGAAAGTTATCGTCCATTTGTGGTAGGACAAGAGATTGCCGATTATAGAGGTTGTATTACTGCAATACGTAAAGGTGGTTTGAGTCCAGGATTTGCAGCATCGGTACCTTATCACTGGGTTTCTTTTATCCAGCATTATCGTATTAGCTAACTTCATTTCAAATATTTTTCTTCTTATCCTAATCATGTCCATTGCCTTTTTCGCAAAAGGTTTGGCAGGTCTTACATGGTCTCTTGTCGGTGATATGGCACCAAAAGAACTTATTGGTTTAACTGGAGGTATTTTTAATACCATTGGGAATATCGCAGGTATAGTAACACCACTTGTCATTGGCTTTATTTTAGCCAAAACGAATTCCTTTAGTGGTGCCCTGATCTTTGTTGCCAGTGTATTGTTCGTAGGAGCTCTATCCTACATTTTCATAGTGAATAAACCTGAAAGAATCATATTAATAGATAAAAATTAACAGAAGGAAAGAAAACGAACTTTTGAAAATTGAAGATCCCCAAGCATAAGGAATATAATTGAAGCCATTTAAAAAGCAACATTTATATCTATGAAAGACAAGTATGCTAGCTTTATTATATTGAAAGGGTTGGTAAAGTGGATACGAAAACGCAACTGACGGAGGTACCGCTTTATATTAAGGTAAATGGGATGGACAATGTCGCCATCGTGGTTAATACGGGGGGCTTGGATCAAGGAACCGTTTTCCCTTGTGGGCTTGAATTGAAAGAAAGAGTACCACAAGGTCACAAAGTGGCTTTAATGGATATAGTCGAGAATGAAGCCATCATCCGCTATGGGGAAGTTATCGGTTATGCGGCTGAACCAATCGGTAAGGGCTGTTGGATTGACGAGTCACTGGTGATGCTTCCGGCTTCTCCAGATTTAAAGGAATTGCCGGTTGCAAATGATATACCCAAAACTTTACCCCCGCTTGAAGGATATACATTTCAAGGATTCCGCAATGAAGATGGCAGTGTTGGAACCAAGAATATATTAGGCATTACAACAAGCGTTCAATGTGTAGTAGGCGTGCTGGATTTCGTGGTGAACCGGATAAAAAAAGAGCTTCTCCCGAAGTATCCCAATGTGGATGATGTTGTCGCCATAAATCACAACTATGGGTGCGGAGTTGCAATCAATGCACCAGAAGCGGTTATTCCCATTCGCACGATACAGAACCTTGCGAAACACCCGAATTTCGGCGGGGAAGCCTTGGTAGTTGGACTGGGGTGTGAAAAACTGTCTCCAATGAGAATAAATCCAAGCGGGGACGATTCAGATATCATTTCCCTTCAGGATCAGCAGGGATTTGCGGGAATGGTCCAATCCATTATGGAAATGGCCGAGGAACGTTTAATCAAGTTGAACCGCAGGCAGCGGGAGACTATTCCGGTTTCCGAATTAGTCATCGGTACGCAGTGTGGAGGAAGTGATGCATTTTCTGGTGTGACAGCTAACCCTGCAGTAGGATATGCTACAGATCTGTTAGTTAGAGCAGGGGCAACCGTTTTATTTTCTGAAGTCACAGAAGTACGCGATGCGATTCATCTATTGACGCCTCGTGCAGTGAATGAAGAAGTAGGGAGAGCGTTAATAAAGGAAATGGATTGGTATGATAACTACCTTGCTTTAGGTGATGCCGATCGAAGTGCAAATCCGTCGCCAGGAAACAAAAAAGGCGGATTGGCCAATGTAGTGGAAAAATCATTAGGCTCCATTGCCAAATCCGGAGGCAGCCCCATTTCAGGCGTATTGGCTCCAGGTGAAAAAGCAACGGAAAAAGGGCTGATTTTTGCAGCTACACCAGCTAGTGACTTTGTTTGCGGAACGCTGCAGCTAGCTTCCGGCATGCACCTTCAAGTTTTTACAACTGGAAGAGGCACACCTTATAATCTGGCAATGGCTTCCGTCATCAAAGTATCTACACGAAATACATTGACCGAGCAATGGAAAGATCTGATTGATATAAATGCAGGAACTATCGCTACAGGTGAAGCAACCATAGAGGATGTTGGGTGGGAAATATTTCACCTCATTTTGGAAGTGGCCAGCGGTAAAAAGAAAACCTGGGCAGAGCATTGGGGCCTGCATAATGATTTGGCACTGTTCAATCCTGCGCCAATTACCTAATAATGATTAACTAAGAAGGACTTTCCTTTAAAAGGGGTCCTTTTTTTGTTGGTCCAATTTTTAAAGCCGTCATTATTTTTTTCCTCCAGAAAAGAGGACCGACTGACTTTTAGTTGAAGTTATTCATGAACGATTAGTTTCCATCATGACGAAAAAAGGGCGATACTGAACAGGAGGGATATCATGGTCACATTCAGGAATGCGACAGTAAAAGACTTAAGTGAAATAGTACGGATGTTAGCGGATGATGTATTGGGGAGGGAAAGGGAACGCTATGAAAATCCCCTTCCTGAAAGCTATCTAAAAGCATTTGCATCCATTGATGCAGATGAGAATAATGAATTGATCGTAGCATGTCTTGGTGAGGAAATCGTTGGGGTGCAGCAAATCACGTTCACCCCATATATTACCCATCAAGGCGGTTGGAGAGCAACGATCGAAGGGGTTCGGACGGCATCTTCAGAACGAGGGAAAGGCATTGGAAGCAAGTTGATTCAATATGCGATTGACCGTGCCAGGAAGCGGGGCTGCCATATCATTCAGCTGACGACCGATAAAAAGCGGGAAGAAACGCTGCGATTTTATGAACGTTTAGGATTTAAAGCCACTCATGAAGGCATGAAAATGAAGCTTTAATTCACCGTCTTTTGACCCCTTTTTCTGTGCACAACAATTTGTCTGGTATTATATGTTAAAATTATTCGTGAGATATTAATAGATGTGCAGGATTCTTGATGAAAGGGTGTGCTCGATGGAAAACCAAGCATGTATTCAGAAGAGGTACGGTGTAATTAGTTTTACTTCATTCATCATTGGAATCATTTGCTTTTTTACTGTTTTTATTACACCTATTAGAATGGAAAATATCGGGAGCGTGACTGGTGATTATATAACATTTTTCCTTACGATTGCCGGCATCGGCCTATCTGTCATAGGAATTTTGAAGAAAACGGAGAAAAAAGTGATCCCGATCATTTCTTTGGTTTTTTCCTCCTCATTTTTTATATTTTGGGTGATCGTCATCACTTTGTTGTTAACGGGTGAAATAGAATTGCCCCGTAGATCAAATTAAATCTACTAAAGGGGGTTTTTCAATGATAAGAAGTTTATATGAAGCGCATTTACCGGTTCGTGATTTGAAACGTTCCATCGAGTTCTATGAGGGCCTTGGTTTGCAGTTGGATCACAAGGTTGAAGAGAATCTGGCTTTTCTATGGATTGAAAAGGATAAAAGTTGGTTGGGGCTTTGGGAAACGGAAAAAGTGGAGGTTGAGTATCATCCTTCCCTACGGCATATCGCTTTTCAAGTATCATTGGAAGATCTAAAGAGTTCAGTTGCATGGCTTGAAGATAGAGGCTATGCCCCAAGAGAAGCTTTTGGATTTCTACCAGTTGAACCTTTCGTAATGCCTCACGGGGAATATGCCCACGCTAAAATTCACTTCAATGATCCAGACGGAAACAGTTTGGAGTTTATTAGTAAACTGGAGAATCCCAAAAAATTACCAATCGTATGTATTTAAGTGAATGGGAACATGAATACAGAAGTGAAAAAAGCGAATGACAGATGGGTGAAAATTTCAAGAATAATAATCATTCATATATGTTTTATGTCAGAGCAGAATGGAGAATCATAGAATGAATGTCAAAGCGGAATTATATTGGAATGAATTTTGGCAGGGGAAGGATGAAGAAAAACCCCAGGCAGTCAGTGCATGGCAATTCGGGGCTGATCCCGATCATTTGGCTCAATTAGTGATGGATGGGATAAAAACGGCTACGTGCTCTGGGTATGTTTTTTATGAAGAGGAAAATGAACCATTACCATCCGTGGGTGATTACAGCATTATTTTAAGTAGTGATGATGAGCCCTTAGCCATCATCCAAACAGTGAAAGTCGAAATATTGCCCATGAATGAAGTGAGTGAAGAGTTTGCGATTGCAGAAGGAGAAGGCGATAGAACTTATACATACTGGTGGGATGCTCATGAAAAATGGCTGAAAGAGGAATTGGACAAAATCGGCCACACCTTTAAAGAAGATATGCTGCTTGTGTGTGAGCGTCTTGAATTGATACATGTAAAGTGAATGCAGACGGTTCGTACGGAAGTGAGCGATAAGTGTTTTCGTTCAATGATTTGCTATAATGGGTCATTGGATTGAAAAACTTATAGAAAGATAGGTATTTGCATGAAAAAGAAACTGATATTCATTGGTTTGGGAATCCTGGTTGTTTTCCTGCTATTGCTTGGTACGTATAAATTAATGAATTCGAGAACATATCAGGTATTCGGAGGATTGACGGATAATGTCGAGACGAATGAAAAAGTGGTCGCTTTGACTTTTGATGATGGCCCATCGAAGAATGTGAATCAGATCCTTCCGTTATTGGATAAATACGATGTAAAAGCTACATTCTTCCTGATTGGTAACGAAATCGAAAAGTACCCAGAGGAAGCTGGAAAAATAGCGAAAGCAGGACATCAGATTGGGAATCACACGTATTCCCACAGGCGAATGGTTTTTAAATCGTCTTCTTTTATCAAGGCGGAAATCGAGAAAACGGATAAATTAATTCAGAACTCCGGATATAAGGGTGAAATTGACGTCCGGCCGCCAAACGGGAAAAAAATCATTGGTTTGCCATATTATTTAAATGAAAATGATAGAGAGAGCATTACCTGGAATCTGGAACCAGATAGCTATTACACTTCAGCTTCAGACAAAGTGAAGTATGTGAAGGAAAATATCAAACCAGGTTCGATCATCCTGATGCATCCGATGTATGATGATACGGGTAAAGAACTTCAAGCGATTGAAGGGATATTGCAAGAGTTAACGAAAGAAGGGTATACATTTGTAACGGTCAATGAACTTCAAGAAATGTAGTTTCATTTATACCGTCCGAACGATTTTCGAAGAAAAGGGTTGCTGCGGCAGCCCTTTTTTATTTGGTATAAAGAATAGTACAAAACGTGTGCAGCATATTGTTTCTTAACGGAATTCGTTATAAGGGCATGCATTCGCCTGGATTATTCCTTAGTGTTAATAAAGCTATTTAAAATGGGGCTGGTTACTTGTATCGAAATAAATATACCGCTCTGATCATCATTTTGTGTTTCCTGTTATTCCTATTTCTTGTCGTGCTCCTTTTTCGCCACATCACGGTATACTTCGTGTATAGCTCGGGCATCGCCCCGTTATTGTTTATCGGGGTAATGGTTTTGGCTATCGTTATGCTTTTTTTCAAAGGATATAAATAATCGAGTTTGTCTTCTGGTTATAAGGGTTTGTACAATTTGAACGTTGATTTCCTCTCCAGGCACTCGCTTTCCGCGGGCGGTCCGGGAGCCTCCTCGACGCTTCGCGCCTGCGGGGTCTTCCTTGGACTCGCTTTTCCCGCAGGAGTCTCGTACCTTACGTTCCAATCAACTTTGTTTTAAAATTTAGATAGAACTCCTTTTGTCTAAAAACTGGAGGCTGCTGTGCAGCCTTTTTTTATGTGGAAAAAAGTTCTCCGAATCGAAAGACATAAAAAAATATAAAAATCAATAAAAAATTAACACTCCAACATTAGTAATATATGGTAAGATTTGAAATGGAATTATTTTCTTTTAAATTATATTCAGGGGTGATTAGTACGTGGAGTTTTTTACTAAGTGGTCGTTTAAGAACAAGGCTGCCGTATCATTGGTAACCATATTTATTTTGTTGATAGGAGTTGTCAGTTATTTTAAGCTGCCGATGGAATTTTTACCATCTGCTGATAATCCACAAGTTACGATTATCACAATGGGGCAGGGCACCGATTCGAAAACGATGGAAGCACAAGTTACAGATCCGATTGAAAGAGCAGTCACTGGAGTTAAAGGAAAGAGTTCCATATACTCCACCACGGGAGATGGATTTTCAAAAGTAGATCTATTCTTTGAAGCCGGATCGGATATGAAACAAGCGAAACTTGATGTTCAAGAGGCTTTAGGCAGTGTAGCATTGCCACAAAGCATGACAAAGCCTACTGTTACACAGTTAAATACATCTATGATTCCCATTTCATTTGTTTCCGTTACTTTTAAGGATGGATTAACAGCTGAAAATATAGACTTTACCAAGAAAGAATTAGAGCCTCTGTATAAAGATATTAAAGGGGTTTCGGATGTACAGACATTTGGAGTTTCCCAATCCGTTCTTTCAGTCAAAGTGGATAATGAAGAATTGGCTAAAAAGAAAGTCTCCATTCAAGATGTCATGAACGTCCTTAACGGTCAGAATGCAGCTTTGGCCGTAGGCGAAAAAGTGATTGATGGGAAGGCAAGTAACATCAAGGTTATCGGAGATTTAACAAGTATTGAAAAATTAAAAGCGTTAAAGGTCACTCCAAATGTCACTCTTGGAGAGATAGCAAAAGTTGAAGAAGCGAAGGATGGTAACCTCATCAGCCGTTTTAACGGAAAGGAAAGCATTGACTTAAGCATAATCAAGGACAGTCAATCAAATGCTGTTACAATCAGTAAAGAGGTTGAAAAAGTAGCTAAAGACATTAATGAAAAGTATAGTGACCAGAAATCGACCATTTATTTATCTACAGCTGATATGGTGGAGACTTCCGTTCAGACGATGGTAAAAGAAGTTCTGCTAGGTGCGCTATTCGCTACGATAGTAATCATGGTCTTTTTACGGAATGTACGATCTACATTCATTACAATCGTATCCATACCGCTATCTCTTGGCTTTACGTTATTTTTGCTGTCATTGTCGGGAGTGACGCTGAATATTTTGACGCTTGGCGGTGTCGCTGTAGCGATCGGGCGCTTGGTGGACGATAGTATTGTTGTTATTGAAAATATTTTCCGGAAAATGCAGCAGGAGAAGATTTCAATTGAATTGGTCATGGATGCAACTAAAGAAGTGGGAGTGGCGATAACAGCTTCAACCCTTACGACTGTGGCCGTTTTCTTGCCGGTTGCCTTATTGAATGGAGGGCTTCAAGAGTTTCTTCTTCCTTTCGCTTTGACTGTCACTTATTCTTTGCTGGCTTCTTTAATCGTGGCATTAACGGTTGTTCCGTTAATGAGTGCAGGATTGCTGAAAAGGACGGAGCTGCCAAAACATCGACCGGCCAAGCGTTTTACCAAGCTCGTTACTTGGTCACTAAACCATAAATGGGTTGTCTTGATTGTTGCTATACTGTTGTTTGTCGGTTCCATTGGTACATATTTTGCCATGCCAAAAGGGGCGATTGATAATTCTTCAGCAGACTATGTCTCTGTGACATTAACTTATCCAAATGATCAGCCCTATGAAAAAGTGAAGGAAAAAGCGATTGAACTCGAAGAAACGATGCAGGGTATGAGTGAAGTGGATAATATTTTCATGCAATTAGGCAACTCTGCCGAATCAGCACAATATGGCGAAGTCACATCACCTACAGAAGCGATTTTCGGCATCCTGGTAAAGGATAAAGCAAATGTAGATACGATCCTGAAAAAAATGGAAAAGGAACAAGAAAACTATCCTGATGCGAAGCTTACGGCCACCGCCTCTTCATTTATGATGGGGGCATCAAAGACGAACATTACGATAGATGTGATCGGCAGTAATGTTGAAGATTTGGAACTGACGGCCAATAAGGTCAAAGAAAGTATACAGGATATTAAAGGAATTGAAGAAGTAACAACGAACCAAGACGAAAAGAAAACCATTTATTCATTCAAGGTAGATCCGGCTAAAGGCAATACAGAACAAATAGGTCAACAATTAGGTATCATGCTTAATAAAACGCCTATCGGAAATATAACTTTACAGGATAAGCAGACACCTGTCGTCCTTGAACCAATCTTAGATCCTAAAAAACCAGAGGATTTAAAAAGTATTCCGATCATGACAGATGGCGGTCTAGCCCCAGTGTCAAAGGTCGCTTCTTTAAAGAGCGAAGAGAGTGCAACAACGCAGTTCCATAAAGATGGGGAAACGTATCTTCAGTTGACGGCAACGGTCGATCCGACTAAGCTTTCCGATATTGCAAGCAAAATAAATCTTGAGATATTTGGAGATAAAGAGAACAAAGGCCTTGATATTCCGAATGATGTAGATATTCTAGTCGGGGGAGCCAGTGCTCAGCAAACAGATGATTTTTCCGATTTGTTCCTTACGATGTTAATATCAATCGGCATTGTCTTTTTAATCATGGTTATAACATTCAAATCGATCAAAGCACCGATCGCCATTCTATTTTCCTTGCCATTCGCTGCCATTGGAGCGGTATTAGGATTGGTTATCAGTCGAATTCCAGTCGATATTACAGCACTGCTGGGTGCTCTCATGTTAATTGGAATTGTTGTGACAAACGCGATTGTGCTTCTGGATCGAGTCAAGCAAAACGAAGAAAAAATGATTATCCGTGATGCGATCGTCGAAGCGACAGCCACTAGATTCCGTCCGATCATAATGACGGCTGTAGCAACGATTTGTGCCATGCTGCCCCTATTATATAAAAAAGCGGAAACAGGAAGCTTGGTTTCACAAAGTTTAGCGATCGTTGTTATTGGCGGGTTAGCTGTGTCTACACTGCTCACACTTATCGTCATTCCATGTATATACGAATTGCTGTACTATAAAAAATCGAAAAAACAGAGAAAGAAAAAGAGAGAACCCGTTAACGAACAAATCGAGATGTAATAATAAAAAGTTTGTAGAGAAAGCAACGCTTTCTTTACAAACTTTTTTTCTAAAATAGTACATGTTCTTTAGTTTTTTAAAAATAATGGTTGACTTTCCTTCAACCTGTAACTAGAATGGTTACAGCAGGGGATGATACAATCGGCTGTGCAGTTACTAAATGCAATGTTCTTATATTAATATTTTTTTGGTCTGTATTGTAACTGATTTGATTACAAGTTTAGCCAATGATGAAAAGTGAGGGAATATATGATGACAGTGAAAATTAAAGCGTATTCTGATTTTATATGTCCATTTTGTTTTTTAGGTAAAGGTCCTTTGGACGAAATCGTGAAGGAAAAGGATGTAGAAGTGGAATGGATGCCATTTGAATTACGTCCGAGTCCATATTCCAAAATTGATCCATGGAATGAACCCGATAAGTTGAATTCATGGGATTCTTACATTCTCCCAGTTGCGAAAAAACTAGGAGTGGATATGCGTTTACCCCGTGTCTCCCCGCATCCATATACACATTTGGCGTTCGAAGGGTGCCATTTTGCAAAGGAGCATGGAAAAGGGAATGAGTTCCACAACAGAGTATTTACAGCGTTTTTTCAAGAGGAACAAAATATTGAAGATATTGAAGTATTGACAAAATTAGCGGGTGAAGTTGAACTTCCTGTAGATGCTTTTAGAGAAGCATTAGTGTCACGAAAGTATCGGGAAGTGCACCAAGAAGCGCTGAAACATGCTTATGAAGAAGCAGATATCAGGGCTGTCCCGACGTTTATTATTGGTGATGAAGTCATTCAAGGACTAGCCAGCAAAGAAAGGTTAGCGCAAGTCATTGAGAAGGAAGAAGCAAAAAATAAACGGAATGAATTTGAGGGCCTGCAATGTGATGGTAAGGGGAATTGCTAAAAGCCTTTTGAGGATTAAATGAAATTAAATAAATCATAATTTGGAGGAGTCAAAATGTCAGCAACTACAACAAATTTAAAAGAAGCAATTATCAATCGTCGTTCCATCCGTAAGGTGAAAAAGAACGAAAATATTACGAAAGAAAGAATGAATGATGTATTAAAAACGGCTTTACATGCACCAACTTCATTTAATATGCAAAGTGGACGAGTGGTGGTAGTGATGGATGACGAGCATGAAAAGTTCTGGGATATTGTAAAAGAAACACTTCGTTCCCGTGTTCCGGAAGAGAGCTTTGCGGCAACAGTAGAACGATTACAAGGATTTCGTGATGGAGTGGGTACTATTCTATTCTTTGAAAATCAAGAAACAATAGAACAAATGCAAGAAAAAGCACCCTCCTATAAAGAACAGTTTCCATATTGGTCCCATCAAGGAAATGCTATGCTTCAGTATGCAATATGGATGACTTTATCAGCGGAAGGCATAGGGGCATCTTTACAACATTATAATCCAATCATTGATGAAGAAGTGATGAAGACTTGGGATCTTCCGGGGAAATGGTCGTTGATAGCTCAAATGCCATTTGGTGAGCCGAATGAACAACCAGGAGAAAAAACGTTCCTACCTTTCGAAGATATTGTGAAATTTTATTAATTCAAATTTAGGGTTGGGATACTAGATTAACCAAGAGCGCGTTTACTCTTAATGAGTAAAACGTGCTCTTTTTTTTGAAGACACATTCCAGCAGCATTACAGATACAGGGAAGGTGAAGCGAAAATATGCGTTCCTGATATTCATCCTGCATATAATAGCGGAGGTAAATAATTGACAATGAGAATCATTTTCATTTATAGTAAGGTGTGTAATGAAAGTAATTCTCAATTAGGAAGGTGATATAGTTGAAGGTATTCATTGGTTATGTCAGTTATCCTGTAATACCGAGAAAATGGCTATGAACATAAAGAATAGAATGAAGGCTGTCGGCTGTGAAGTATATATGGAAAGATTGGATACTGTTGAAGTTGATGCATTAAAGGATTTTGATTTGGCCTTTATTGGTTTATATACATGGAATCTTGAAGATTTACCGTATGAAGCACACGAGTTTTATGAAGAAATTGACCAAGTGGAATTTGCTGGAGTGAAAGTCGCATTCTTTGGTGCCGGCGACTTGACATATTCGAAACCTTGCGCCGCGATAGATATTCTTTCCGATAAAATGAAGCAATGTGGATTTGCTATATATGATCGAGTATTGAAAATACACCAGGAAAGCACTACATACGAACAATTAAGGAAATGTGAAGACTTTGCAGAGCAAGCCCATATATGGGGAAGCAATAGGAAGAAGTGGAGATTCTTCATGTGGGATCGGATGCTAGGCAGCCCAAAATACCAAAAGTCAGCATTTTTGTTAAGGAGGGTCCTTGATGATTACCCAATTAAGTTCAAAGGCAGAAGCAAAAAAAGAGGAACTTATACAAGAACTTCTGAAATTAGGGATTTTTAAAAAATATAATAAGCAACTATACGAGCTTCCGATAGTTGTTTTACAGAAGGAATTCAATCACTTGAGAGGTGAATTAAAAAATGTCTAGGAGAAGGAAATCTTATACTGAACTGCTAAAAGAAAACCGCGAACTTCTGTTGCATGACAAAATGGAAGTGGAACGCATCTATACAAAAATCGATCAAAAAGCCATCAATGAAAAAAAGGGAAGTAAGCAAGTACAATCATGACTGGTTAAAAATTTATAACTAATTGTTTCGGTAACAAACATCTTGAATTTTTTGTTTTTTTTGAACAAGGAAATGATCAAAAATATAAATAAGGTGATTAAGATGAAGGCTAACATGAATAAAATTTTGCCAGTTGTCGCTTCAGTCGGAGTAGGTATTGCTACTTATCAGATGTTGAGTGGAAATGGCGGGAAAATGAAAAATATGGTGCCGCTTGCCACTAACTTGATGGGCATCGGAACTGGGATGCAAGGGCAGAATCAACAGCAGCCATAAAATCATAAAAACAAAATGATCCCCTTTTGGGGATTATTTTGTTTTAGTCAAGGAAGGGACCTCCATCATATAAGCTTAATGCACACCATGGATACTATTTGCCATTTTTTATAATTTAAGTAATAAAACACCAATTAAACAACTCCATACGTTATAATGATTGGGCTCCAAGGAAAGTGTCAGAAACCTGCAGGAGTGATCAAATGAATGGAGGTTATTTGTGTTGAAGAAAAAATTATTGCTCATTATTCCAACAGTTGCCCTGATGTTGGCCCCGCTAGGAGCGGGAACTTCAATTACACACGCAGCATCAAAGGAGAAAATCGAAACGAAGGCGGAAACGCGCCCGACCCTCAGGAAAGGCTCACGTTCGAGTTATGTAAGAGACTTACAGCAAAGCCTTAAAGATGTTAAATATAATGTAGGCGTTGATGGGATTTTCGGTACCCAAACACAAAATGTGGTAAGGGAGTTTCAAGTGGATCATAACTTGAGTTCAGATGGTATCGTCGGTCCGCTGACATGGGCTGCTTTAGATGAAAATAAGGTGGAAAGAAAACAGTTCACGGAGAAAGACGCGATCGCGTTAGGGAAGAAGAAGCTGGGGAACAAGATCGTATTCAGCGGTGATGGCAGATTGCTGAAAGATGGCAAAGGAAAATCATATTACAATTATAAAGCGGCCAATCAAGATTGGATCGATCAAGGCGGCACAGGAACGATTGGATGGTTCTACATTTATAAAGATGGCCGTGTAGTGGAACAATAAAGGGATATATCATGCAAAGAATGTTCTCACTTTATGTGGGATTTTTTTATGGATATTAAAGAAGACTAAATACATCCATTTTTGGCTATAAATAACAAGTAAATATAGATATAATAGTAGATGAACAGCAATTTGGTATAGTGGGCGGCGGTCACTCCTTTTTAAGAAAGGGGGTGTCGCTGGTGATTTCTATTATGGACGGACTGATGCTAATGATTTCATTCGCCTCTTTAATCGTCGCAATAATCGCGGTTACATTAAAAAAGTAACCCCCTCCATACCATCCGGCCAGATGTATGTAGGAAAAGGGTTACTTTCATGATTGAGTAGCTACTGACTTACCACAGAAAGCCGCTGCTCTTTATGCAGTTTGCTGTTCATTAAGACGCTGGTTTAACCAGTGTCTTTTTTTTATATATGTTAGTTATCATTATTATATCCTCAATTTACCTATACATTCAACTAAAAAACATGGAAATAGCATCGATTGGTTTCTTTACGTACATTCAAGAGTTGGATTAACGAAGCTTTTGGTAAATAATTAGATTTTCGTTAATTTCCCGCCGGCTTCCAGTTTGAATAATTTCATTCCTTTATAAGATACAATCGATGGAATCATACAAAGCAAGGCCATCGGTAAACAATAAAGAAGATAGAAGTGCCCTCCGTTTTCCAGCGAGGGAATAAAGGCTAAAGCAACTAAGAGTAAAGTGAAAAAAATGATCGCGAAAATCCCGAAAGATTGATGATAGAATGCATGAATTTCCCTTCTTCGTTCCTCTTGGTTGGGTAAGGACTTTACTGATTTGTGCGTTCGAAGGAATAGGTACAAGGAGAACATTAGAAATAAAGCGGAAAATGGTAAAGCGATCGCAAATAATGAAACGTCAAGAATGGAAAGATAAAAGCTGGATAAAAAGAAAACTTCTGATACCCCTAATGCAAAACAATAATTGAAGATACTTATTCTATCAGGTTGTTTAAGCATGAAATCCCTCCTTCTATATCATATTATGCAACTGCTTTCATGTTCACCACTTTGTCACAATTAAAAAGAAAAAAAGTGCACCAAGAATCAAGCAAAATGCGTAAGTGGCATCGCTCGCTAACTAATCGGATTTATCAAGCATGCAGATGTTGAATAGAGTCTTCGCATATTACGAATAGTAATAAAATATCGCTTAAAGGGGAGTGCTCAATGACTGTAAAAACGGTAATAATTGGATTTCTTCTCGTTCTTCTATTATATTTCCTTTATGTAGTGCTGACGGCAGTGGTTCTTTTCCCCAAAGCAGAAAAAGAAGAAAATAGGCCGATTAAACAGGTGAATGCCTATATGGGTGAGAAGGAATCCACCGTGGATCGTGTCCTGCTTCTCGAAGACGGTTATGAGTCGGGACTCGCCCGAATGCGAATGATCCAGGAAGCCCAGCATTCAATCGATATTGCCTACTATTCTTTTGGAAAAGGCAAATCAACCGAACTTTTTCTTGGAGCCCTGATCGAAGCGGCTGACAGAGGTGTCAAAGTCCGAATCCTTCTGGATGGAATATCTCATGGACTCAGAGGTCAATTAAGCAGTGCCCGTTATGCATTGGCCTCGCATGAAAACATTGAATTAAGATATTACGAAACCGTTAAGCCATTTAAGCCGTGGACCTGGCATAATCGCCTTCATGACAAAATCATCATTGTAGATGGAAAGTTGGGCATCATCGGAGGGAGAAATATCGCCGATAAGTATTTAGCCAGCAAGCCGCCGAGGGATTCTGTCTATGACAGGGATGTACTCATTTTCAATGCTAAAGAGGAAAAAGATAGTGTAATCGTTGAAATGAAGGACTATTTGAATGAATTATGGACCCATCCGTATACGAGCGATGTCTTTTCGGACCTTTCGAAAAGGCAAACGGAAAAAGGTAAACGTGAAAGAGGTGCATTGGCGAATCAATACAGCATAGCTTTGCAAACTGAAGCCGATTTCGTTAATCCAGCCGTCGATTGGAGCAAGGCTACAACACCTACTAAAAAAGTGTCCTTCATCCATAATCCAATTGAACGTTTCAATAAATACCCTGTTGTGTGGAGATCTCTATTGGATATTGCGGCGAATGCCAATCAATCTGTATTTATCCAAAGTCCCTATATTGTTCCTACGGATGCCATGAAGAAATATGTACCGAAGAAGATGGATCCAAAGGCTGATTGGACGATACTTACCAACTCGACGGCATCAACCCCGAATGTGATCGCTTTTTCCGGATATTTAGCGCTTAGGGATAGTATCGTTGAAACGGGGGCAAGGCTTTATGAATATACAAAGCCTTATTCTTTGCATGGTAAATCGGTGGTTTATGATCAACGATTAAGTGCAGTGGGTTCCTACAATTTGGATTCTCGATCTGCCTTTTTAAATACAGAATCGATGGTGGTCATTGATAGTGAAGCATTTGCAGCGCAGTTGACAGGAGCCATCGAATCGAAAATCTCGAATAGTACACTCGTTGCTGACAATAAAAAATATATAGAACCACCTGAAGATCAGAAAAAGGAAGAGTCTTTTTTTAAAGCCACCTTTTTAAATGCCCTCTCGAAAATTACGGTATATTGGAATAGGTTCATTTGAATGATGACGAAAAGACAGCAATCTGAGTGATTGTTGTCTTTTTAGCCTTTCGCGGAGATTATCTTATGAATACATGTGTAATTTGCTATACTTGAGCAAGCTAATCACAACTATCGTAAGGAGAACAGAAACATGCAAACATTACAGCACCTATCGAAACATATTGCCTACCTGACGCCAGTTCAGGAAACGGATCGCCCGGTACTTGCCGCCGTGACGGGAAACAAGAAAACGCTCATCATCGATGCCGGTAACTCTGTCGGGCATGCACGGCTCTTTAAGGACGAATTGCTTCGGAATGAAATAAGCGGGAATTTCCTCGTTCTGACCCATTCACACTGGGACCATGTATTCGGGCTGGAGAATATAGGGATTCCGGTGATTTGTCAGGAAAAAACATACACTAACATTAAAGATATGCAGCAGCTTTCCTGGGAAGATCAAGCCCTTGATCAACGGGTCGAAGAAGGGACGGAGATTCCCTTTTGCGCCGATGCAATCAAATTGGAACATGGGACGAATAGAGAGATTACCTTCCCCCTGCCTGATATCATCTTTGAAAAAACGATGACGATCGATCTCGGCAATATAACCTGTATCATTGAACATGTTGGCGGCGACCATGCCAAAGATTCCTGCATCATTTATGTACAAGAGGAAAAAACACTATTTCTGGGAGACTGCCTTTATGCCAATCTTTATGCTGAAAAATGGAATTATACGGCTGAACAGGTGTCGTTGCTCATTAAGAAAATTGAAGCCTATGATGCCGAAACATATATCCTCTCCCATCATGCTCGGCCTTGCACGAAGCAGGAGATGGAGGCGGAGCTTAAGCTAATGAAAGAATGTGCCAGAACCGTGGTCAAACATCGGGGAAACCGAGATTTAATGGAGCAGGAATTGGCTGAAGAATTAAAGCGGGATTTAACCGAGGACGAGCTCGAAACGATTGGATTTTTCGTGAATGGGTATGTTGAGTGTACTGAAGAACACAAAAAGTTAAACACTTTATTATAAAGGTTTGGGCGGGGTAGGGGCTCGGTATGGAGCTCATACCCTTTAATTTGCCCTTTTTCCAAAACAGTCCTACAAAAAATCGTTAATAATCGTTAACAGTACTGAAACAATAAGAATGGATAGGAAACCTGATATAATTTTCCCTGCTTTTGCTCCTCTATGATCGGGATGAATATGACCCCTAATAAAGGAATGGATGAAAAATATAGCCGAATATAAAAACTGCACCTCCAATTGTTAGATGTTGTCTAACGATTAGGGTGCAGTTCAAATTAATTATGAGCTTTTTCCAGAGCTAGCTTTAACCCGAAACCAATCAAGACCGTCCCGGTTATACCCTCGAAAATCGCTTGGGTTCTAGGCTTTTTCATAAAAGCACTGATCTGGTTCAGCAGATAGATATAAAATACAAACCACAACGCAGTTAACACGGTATACGTTATGCCCATGATCAGGAACGGTAAAAACGTATCATTTCCCGCATTCACGAACTGAGGCAGAAACGTTAAAAAGAAGACGGCCACTTTAGGGTTCAGCAGGTTGGTAAGGAACCCCTGCTTAAAGCAAGACTGGTTTTCGTACTTACTTTTGACTGAAGTTTCAGCCGTTGCGGCTACTTGCTTATTCCTTAATCCCCATAAGGTTTTGAAGCCTAGATATACCAAGTAAACGGCACCGACATATTTGAAGACGGAAAATAGTAAAGCGGATTTCACAATGATTGCTGAAAGTCCGAACACGGCAGCTGATGTATGAATAAGCAGGGCACAGCATGTGCCGAACATCGTTTTAAAACCTCCCGACGTTCCCACGGTAACGGTGTTCCTTGTGGCTATTGCTGTATCTGGACCAGGTAAGATGATGAGAAGGATGCACATGATGATGAACAAATAAAAGTTTTCCATATTCGGACCTCCACTTTTAGTGATGAATTCTGAAAATTATAACATAGATGTAATTGGTTTAGTGAAAAAATTGATTATCTCAGGACAATGGAGGAGAGCGGAAATCGGCTTGACTAATGAATACGGAGTTTAATGAAACAAAAAAAAGCCAAATCATTTTTTGATCTGGCTCGTTTTTGTGAAAAAATTTGTTAGGGCGACTTTTTCAACACAGCACGTACCGGACTTCCATCTGCTTCAACTAATGGAAGAGGGAGGGCTGCCAACTCATAATTACCCGGTCCTATACCGTCTAGTACAAGACCTTCCAAAATGTGAATTCCGTGATCGGCAAGTTCATGATGGGCGGACAGTTCTTTACTATCCAGTGGATCCACTGATGGTAAATCAAGACCAATAAGACGAACACCGTGTTCTGAAAGATATGCCGCTAATTCTGGTTGGATATGAGGAATGGTTTGTGGAAACACACTCCGATCATTCCATGCATCCGTCCGAATTAACAGACGGGTAACACCTTGTAGGTCTATACTGGATAATTCATTGACACCAATGCTTGTCTGGTTAGGTAAATGGATAACTCGGGCACTTCCCATATATAAATCGAGATCCAAATCAATCACTCTTTTTCCATCATCATCAAAATGAAAAGGAGCATCAATATGGGTACCGGTGTGGATACTCATATTGATTTGACCTACATTGACAGAACCACTTTCTTCTTTACTCCAATTGACTTTGTATGAGAAAGGAGTATCTCCAGGCCAAACTGCAACGTTTTCATCCAGACGTTGTGAAATATCAATCCATGTCCCCATGCATTTACCTCCATCTCTACTGGCTGTTTCTTTGCTGCTTATTTCCATCTTATAGCTTCGTTCTTAGGCTCCATAGTTCTGGGAAAAAGTGTTGATCAAGGGCTCTTTTTAAATACGTTACACCTGATGATCCGCCAGTACCTTGTTTATTACCAATAATTCTTTCCACTGTGGTCATATGATTAAAACGCCATAATTGCTGTTGATGGCCAATGTCCACTAACTTCTCGCCCAGCTCATATAAGTCCCAATATTGCTCAACATCGCGGTAAACTGTCAGCCACGCCTCTTCTACACTGGCATTTGGTTCATATCTTTGTGACCAATCCCTGCTGAGGGCTTCTTGATCAATAGGTAATCCACGCGCCACAAGTGCATTGATCGCCGCGTCATAAATACTTGGCTCATGAAGGGCCAGCTGCATTTGTTCGTATAAATCTGTTTGGTGCTGATAGACTGATAGCGTATGGACATTTTTGTTTCCTAATGCAAATTCAATCAAACGATTCTGATAAGATTGGAATCCGGAAGATTGTCCCAGTTTATCCCTGAACTCCATGTATTCAGCCGGTGTTAAAGTTGAAAGGACATTCCATGACTGGATCAATTGCTGCTGGATCCTCGAAACGCGCGACAGCATTTTAAACGAAGGTTCCAACTTGTTTTGGCGGATGGACTCAGTTGCTGCTGTCAACTCATGTAAAATGAGCTTCATCCATAGCTCACTCGCTTGATGGATAATGATGAATAGCATTTCATCGTGATGATCGGAACATCTATGTTGACTAGTTAAAATCTTATCAAGGTGGAGATAATCTCCGTAAGACATCGATTTTTGAAAATCGGTTTGAATTTCTTTCTCTAGACCAGTTATTGTTTGTTCATTGTTATCCATATTCTTCATTCCGCAATCTCCTCACTTTTCCATATGCAAAACTATTTATTCCGTCATTCTATTCTATCTTCTTTTCCAGAGCTTCATCCATTACATTATGGTTAATATTTCTTCTTTTTGAAACAAAATAAGCAACAGCTAAAAATAGTAACCAAGGTATCCCGAATTGAAGCATGATCTTGAAATCTGTAAACCATGATGTAATCATTAAGCTGAATAGAAGAACGGCTCCCAGTATCGTTAAATATGGAAAACCGATCATCCTTACCGGTAATTTGCGTCCGCCGGTTTTCTCCCATTTAACCCTGAAAAACAAGTGGGAAATGAAGATCATGAGCCATGTGAACATGGCACCGAACATGGAAATCCCCATCATGAATGCATAGGATGAACCAGGAAGTAACGCATGAACGCCTGCAGCAATGAAAATCCCAGTTGTAGAGACAGCAAGTGCTTTTCCAGGAACGCCCCTTTTGTTTAGCTTTCCTAAAAAGCTAGGTGCATGTTTTCCGCGGGCCAATGAAAACATCATACGTGTTGAAGCATAGAGCTGGGCATTCATGGCAGATACTGCAGCCGTTAAAATAATAAAGTTCATGATCGCGGATGCACCAGGAATGTCCAAGATTTCCATTACTTTTACGAATGGACTTTCCTCGATCCCAGCCGTTTTCCACGGAACGATCATCAACATGATGCCGATTGTCAACACATAGAAGGTGGATAAACGGAATACGGTCGCTTTTAAGGCTTTTGGAACAGCTGTATCCGGATCTTTTGCTTCTCCTGATGTAACCGCTATCATTTCGGTTCCAAGAAAGCTGAATAAAGAAATAAATACGGCTACCCACATTCCCCACCCGCCAAATGGGAAAAAACCGCCTTCATTTACGAAGTTCTTAGGTCCTATATGTGGCTGATTGGAAGAACCGATTAGTACATAGGATCCAAGAAGGATAAAACCAACAATGGCACTTATTTTAATGAAGGAGAACCAATACTCAAATGTAGCGAATGTATTCACGCTAGTAGCATTTACATAAATCAGGGCACCTGCAAACACCAAAATCCATACGATTCCCGGCACGGTCGGAAACCAATACTTCATATACACGCTTACTGCACTTACCTCAACCCCAACAGCCAAAACATTGGCAATCCAATAAGAATAGCGGACAAGATAGCCAGCCATCGGAGTCATGTACTTTTCAGCAATGGCCCCAAAAGATCCTGAAGTGGGATGGGCAACCGTCATTTCGGCTAAACAGCCCATCAACAGTAAAACAATGAACGCCCCGAGTGCATAGCTGAGCAATACGCTTGGCCCTGCCGCTTGAATGGCAAGCCCGCTGCCAAGGAATAGCCCTGTCCCGATGGCACAGCCCATTGCGATCATGGAAAGCTGATTTGTTTCCAGCTCACGTTTCAATCCTTTTTCTGGCTCATCTTTAAAGTTCAATTGAGTATTTTTGTTCTCCATAGTTCATCCCCTTTTTATCAAAAAGATTTTATCCTGCCCTAATTAACTAACCATTTGAGGGAAGAGCCCCATCTGGCGGAATTCCATGTTATGCGACCACTTCACGCTCATTCTTGAATTTTTCATATTGTTTTTCTGACATGATTTTCTTGAGTATTTGTACAACTTCCCAAACTTCTGCGTAGGAAGTATATAGTGCAACTGGAGCGAGACGAATGATGTTAGGCGCTCGGAAATCGGGAATGACACCGTTCTCTTTCAATGCCTTGCATATCCGTGCAGCTTCTTTATGCTCAAGGCTTACATGACCTCCGCGGCGTATGTCCTCTCTAGGAGTTCCAATGTAAAATCCCATGTCTGCCAATTCGTATTCGACTAAATCCATTAAATATTGATTGATTTTCAGGGATTTTTCGCGAATATTCTCGATTCCCGCTTCAATAAAAATGTCCAAAGACCCAATCAAAGGTGCGCAACTTAACACATGCGGCGTGCCAATTTGATACGCGCCTGCTGATTCAGCTGGTGTTAACGTATGTTCCATATCGAATTGTTTATCTTTTTTGGAGCCGAACCATCCAGCCAATCCAGGCATCGTTCCAAAATGTTTTCGATTTACATATAAACCGCCAACACCGCCAGGACCGCCATTTAAATGTTTATAATTGCACCAATACGCAAAATCCACATCCCATTCGCTGAATGAATGCGGAATGGCACCGATAGAATGACATCCGTCAAATCCGATTACTATTCCTCTTTTATGAGCTTCATCCGTTAATCGCTTCATATCCAATATTTGACCGCTGCGATACAGGACTGTAGGCAAGATGATCAAAGCGATGTCATCGGTCATTGCATCGATGATGTCATCCTCTTCAAGAAATCTGCCATCCGAGCTTTTGACGCGGATGAGATCGGTTTCCGGATCGTATCCATGTGTACGCAGCTGACTTTGAAGAGCATAAATATCAGTCGGAAAGGTTAATTCATCTGCTAAAATTTTTGTGCGTGTTCCTTCAGGCTTATAAAAAGTGGCAACAAGCTGATGAAGATTTACAGTTGTGGAGCCGGTTACGATAACTTCCTCGGGAGAAGCTCCGACCAATGGGGCCATCTTCGCGCCCAATTTCTCAGCCATGAAAAACCATGGGTGATTCCCTTGCGTCCATCCATCAATCCCATGTTCCTTCCAATCTTCCAAAGATTCCAAAAGAGTGCGTTCAGCCCTTTTCGAAAGAAGCCCCAATGAATTTCCATCCATATAGATGGTATCCGGCTTTAAATAAAACTCTTCTCGAAAACCTTTAAGAGTATCTTTCTCATCCATTTGTTTAGCGTGATCCAAAGTGTATTCAGAAACCATAATCATCCTCCTATATTAGTATTCTAAATAATTCTAGGAGAATCGTACCAAAGAATATGACATCATGTCAATAAGTTAATTCAGAAAATTATAAACATTGAATCGATCTTTCCAACAAATGTTTTTTATTTTATGGAAATCCTTTATGCTAGAAGATAAGGGGAGGAATAAGCATGGAGAATGGCAAAGTAGGGGATAAACGGCATTTACGCTCGATCATGACACGGCAAAAGTTATTAGAAGCTGCAAAGGAAACATTTCTTGAAGAAGGTTATCAAGCTGCGCTTATTTCCCAAATGATCAAAAGGGCAAACATCGGATACGGAACGGCCTATGTTCATTTTAAAGGGAAAGAGGATCTGTTAATTGTATTAATGGAAAATGTAATGGAGCAATTTTATGAAATTGCCGAGACCTCTTTCTTTCCAAAATCAAAAGACGAAGCAAAACATATCATAAACAGACAAGCTAATGCTTTTTTGAAAATGGCAGAAGCAGAACGCAATATGATGCAAGTTTTCGAACAGGCCATTGGGATCTCAACCATTATTTCAGATAAATGGAAAGCGATCCGCATGAAGTTCATCCAGCGAATTTCAAAGGACGTCGCCTATGCACAGCAAAATGGGCTGGCAAGAGCTGAACTAAACCATGAGCTAGTGGCAAGAGGGTGGTTTTTCACGAATGAAATGTATCTGTGGGAAATTGTCCGAAACGAACATCAAAGTTCAGTCGAAGAAATTGCTCAAACCATCACCTCCGTTTACGTAGAAGGCTTGTATTTGTAATGATAATAGCAGTTCACCAATCTTCCGGTTATATCGGAAGATTTTTTTTATTCAAGGTTTCACAGCAGAATTCACGAGTAAACCGTCCAAATTCACGAGTAAAACCGCATAATTCACGAGTAAATCGTCCAAACTCACGAGTAAAACCGCATAATTCACGAGTAAATGCCAAATTTACGAGTAAACCGGCAGAATTCACGAGTAAACCGGCAGAATTCACGAGTAAATGCCAAATTTACGGGTAAAGCCGCCAAACTCACGAGTAAAACCGCATAATTCACGAGTAAACCGTCCAAACTCACGAGTAAAACCGCATAATTCACGAGTAAACCGTCCAAATTCACGAGTAAACCGGCAGAATTCACGAGTAAATGCCAAATTTACGAGTAAAGCCGCCAAACTCACGAGTAAAACCGCATAATTCACGAGTAAATCGCCCAAACTCACGAGTAAATGCCAAACTCACGAGTAAAACCGCATAATTCACGAGTAAACCGCCCAAACTCACGAGTAAAACCGCATAATTCACGAGTAAACGCCAAAACTCCGAGTAAAGCACTCAAACACACGATCAAAACGCTCTCATTAGTGTGGGACTTATAGCGTCTACGCCTTAAGTCTTACTAGAAAATATAGCTAAGGCTCATTATACGAAGTTGTAAAAGTAGATAAGATATAAACAAGGAAAGGAGGACGAAAACAATGAAGAAATTTGGTTTATTTATTGTAGGACTGATCGCATTATTTTTTTTACTGGCGAATGTGGGTCCATTGATCAGCCTGGCGATTTGCTTGGCGATCCTATACTTTGGATTCAAGCAGTTCATGAAGTCCGAATCGACAGGGGCCAAGATTGCATGGGGATCCGTCTCCATTATCGTGCTGATCGTTTCTATTTCCCATATCCCGGCAATATTGGGATTGGTGGCAGCTTATGTTCTTTACCTAGTCTATAAAAAATGGAATGAAAATGATGAAAGTGCATCATCGAAAGAAAATGACCCATTCTCAAATTTTGAAAGAGAGTGGAAAGAGTTGAATAAGAACTAATAGAAGGGATGTAATTGGAATGGGTAATTTATTTTCAAGAATGAAACAAACGATTTCAGCTGATTTTCACGACTTGTTGGATAAAAAGGAGCAAAAAAATCCAATTGGAATGCTAAATCAATATTTGCGTCAATGTGAGCAGGAGACAGATAAGGTCGGTAAGCTGCTTGAGCGTCAATATCTTTTGAAAGAAGAGTTTACGCGTGAATATAATCAAGCGCAAAATCTGGCTGAAAAGCGTAAGCATCAGGCTGAGATTGCCAAGCAGTCGGGAGAAACGGATTTAATGGAGTTTGCTATAAAGGAAAGCCTGCACTATGAAGAGCGAGCGCTAAGTTTGAAGGAGGCGCATAAAAGTGCAGAGGTTCAGTTGGCTGAACTGGAGCGGAAATATGAAGAAATGAAGCATAAGCTGAAGGATATGCATCTAAAGCGTCTGGAGCTGATGGGCAGGGAAAATATTGCCCGGGCAAACAACCGGATCAATCGGGTTTTGGATGGGGGCAGATCCGAAGCCAAACCGGTAGCGATGTTTGAAGAAATGGAGCATTATATCGATCGCATCGAGCACCAGGTCCATGCTGATTATAATCGGCATACGATCGATGCCAGGATTGTCCAGCTTGAAAAAGAATTGGAACAGAAAGAAGCGTAAAGGTTTTTTAAGGCATCGCTGTTATCCCCTGACCTTTTGGAATGGAGGGCGGGGGAAATAGGCTGTCAGAACATGATAATTTCATGGTATTCTTAAAAGGCACGGGTTCCTGTGCCTTTTAAGAATATCGTGATCATATAAAGGGGAGGCGAACCGATGTTGAACAAGATGAAGACAGACTATATGGGATGGATACTTCTCATCGGAGTCGTCCTGATTGTTTTAGAGATTGCATTTACGGGTGGAGGTCTCCTTTTTTCCCTCGCTTTTTCAATAGGATGCATCTATTTAGGCAGGAAATTCACAAAACGGACAATCGGGAAAATCCTATTTTTTATAGGGGTGATTTCCCTTATCATCAATGTCTTGAATATGTTCGTCTTTAAATTTTTCCTAATGGCGATCCTCATTTATCTTTTGTTTTTATATTATCAGTCCAAAAAGAATCCTGATTGGGTCAGTCCCATTTTAACCAATGATGATTCGGACGAAGTAAAGATCAATAAGGAACAATTGCTGAAAACTGATTACCTTTTTAAAAATAAGTTTTTCGGTCATCAACAGACGGCCGAGCATGTATATGAATGGAATTCCGTGAATATTCAGGGCGGGGTCGGTGATACGGTTATCGATTTAAGCAAAACGATTTTACCGAAAGGCGACGCTGTCATTTCCATCAGGAATATCATTGGCAATATTACTGTGCTAGTACCGTATGGCATCGAAATCAGGGTCCATCATTCTGTCATTGCAGGCAGAGCGAGGATTTTTGAAAATAAACCTGAATCCAAGGTCTTTAATCAAATTTATTCCTACCAAACGGAAGGGTTCAATGAAACGGATCACAAGGTCCATATCATCACTTCAATCTTAGTTGGGGATTTAGAGGTGAAGCGAATATGAGTATACTGACACGGCAGATATTGACTGCACTTGGTGTTGCTTTCGTGCTTTCCCTTGCCTTGCCGGCGGCGGTTTTCTTCATCTTTCCTTTATCCGACTGGAGCTTATTGTGGGAGAAAGTGGTCATGGGCTTACCCTTCGTCATATTCCTGCCAAGCCTGGTCATGACTGTAGGGCTGATTTATGGAGTCGTTTCAGGAATGTTTTGGAAGAGGCAGCTGGAAAGGGTGGATGAAGGGCTGTACTTACTTGAACAGGGCCGCTTACCTTCGCAACAGGAGACGTATCCTGTCCAAGAGATGGCTAAAATGGTGGAACGGATGCATCTAATCCATAAGCAAATCAATGAGCAGACAAAATTATCACAAAAAATGGCGAGTGAAAAGGCGATAGATCAGGAGAAACAGATCCAGGAAATCGTTTCCCAGGAACGAAACCGTTTGGCGCGGGAACTGCATGATTCGGTGAGCCAGCAATTGTTTGCCGCTTCGATGTTCATGTCGGCCATCACCGAGTCACAATCCGATATGGAAAAAACGGAAATGAAACAATTCAAGGTAGTGGAAGAAATGATCCATCAATCCCAGCTTGAGATGAGGGCGTTATTGCTTCACTTGAGGCCTGTTGCATTAAAGGGAAAATCCTTACATGAAGGAATGAAGGAGCTTCTATTGGAATTGGCCCAAAAAGTGACGATGGATATAAATTGGAAGATGGAGCCTGTCACTCTGGATAAGGGGATTGAGGACCATCTGTTTCGGATTTTACAAGAGTCGATTTCCAATACACTGAGACATGCAAAAGCGAACTCGCTTGAAGTGCTATTGATCGTTCGTGATGGGATGATCATTTTACGGATAACGGATGACGGCATCGGTTTTAACGCCGAGGAGTCGAAAACGGGATCATATGGTCTGCAAAACATGCATGAACGGGCTGTTGAATTAGGCGGGACGATGCAACTTGTAAGCATTCCGAATAAAGGAACGAAACTTGAAGTGAAAATCCCATTATTAAATGCTGGAGGTGATCATGATGATTAAAGTATTATTTGTCGATGACCATGAAATGGTAAGGATAGGGGTATCGGCTTATTTATCTGCACAGTCGGATATCGAAGTGATCGGGGAAGCGGACAATGGCTTGAAAGCTGTCGAGCTGGCAATGGAATTGCGTCCGGATATCATTTTGATGGATTTGGTGATGCCGGAAATGGACGGCATAGAAGCGACGAAACGAATTATTGAGAGTTGGCCAGAAGCAAAGATCATCATTGTGACAAGCTTCCTGGATGATGAAAAAGTGTACCCGGCATTGGAAGCAGGAGCGACGAGCTATATGTTGAAAACATCAAAGGCCAGCGAGATTGCGAGAGCCGTCCGTTCCACTTTCCAGGGACAAAGCGTACTTGAACCTGAAGTGACGGGAAAAATGATGGAGAAGTTGCGTCGCCAAAAGATTACCCAGCTTCATGATCAATTGACAAACCGGGAAATGGAAATTTTGCTGCTGATGACACAAGGGAAAACGAATCAGGAAATTGCGGATGAACTATACATAGCCCTGAAAACAGCCAAAGTGCATGTCAGCAATATATTAAGTAAGCTTGCCGTACAGGACCGCACGCAAGCAGTGATTTACGCATTTAAACATTCGCTCGTTCAAGAAGAAGAGTAAAGAGCGTCTATTTACCAATAGAGGGAAGTTTGTTATATTTAGGGAAATATCCCATCCTGTAAAGTTCTTTCAAGGTTGCTGATTGCAGCCTTTTTTTACGGATATCAGGAAAAAAGTAGGTGAAATGATGTTAAGAGTTATCTTAGAATTATGTCGTATAATCACCATTATTTTCGTTATTGGAATGATAATGGGGTTCATCATTAACTCGATCTATGCGATTTTTGGAATAACCGTAGAGAATACCACGGGCGGATGGATTGTTGCTATGGCAATTTTCCCATTACTTTATGTACTCTATAAAAACCGGCTTCAATTTTCAGGGTTCTATAAAAATGACGGACAAGTAAAACTCTCAAACAGGGCAACTACTATACTTCTTTGCTTCTCTGTGCTAATGTTAACGGTTGCCCCATTATTTCGCTAACGGAATGCGAAAAGAGCATGTTTTGATCAAAACATGCTCTTTTTTATACGATTTTTTTGATTATACAGCTTCCTCTGCGGTATCGAGCCTCTTGCCGTATATCCGATAAAGAACCAAAGCGAATACCATTCCTATAAAGGAGATAGAGGAGATGAACAGGTAAAGGGTCTTGCCGCCGTAGGCCCCATATATGGCTCCGCCTATATAAGAAGCAATGATTCCCGAAACCCCGAAGAATAGCAGTGCCAGTACGGTCTGGCCTGTGGCACGCCATTCCACCGGAACGATCCGATACAGATATTGGATGGCCGCCGAGTAGAAAATCGGGAAAGTCAATAGCTGCATGACTTGCAAATAAGCTAATAGCTGTGGATCGGTAATCCACGCTGAGACGAAATAACGGATAAAGAAAAACGCTGCTGCAAACGAAATGATGATGATTTCCTTACCCTTGCGAAGCCACCAAAAGCTTAGGGCGAACACAACGATTTCACTTCCCGCCGCTAAGAACCAGGTCAAGCCTACAAGCTTGGCACTTCCTCCAAGTTCCCGGATATACACTCCGAGGAAAGTATCGTTCATCCTTGCTGGAACAGCACAGATAAAGACCAATAACAGAAAGAGAAGCGTCTCTTTATTGCTGAAAAAATGCTTAAGGCTGCTTAAGGTGACGGGTTTCCCCGATACGGGTGCATCAGGCATCATCCAGCTGATAATGAAACTGATCAATCCTATGCCCGCAAAAAGGAACGCAAGGCTGTTCGCCCCGAAATATGACATAACATAGCCGGTGATCAGCGATATGACCGCATAACCCAATGCACCGTATGTTCGGATGGAGCCGTAGCTGATCCCGGCTTTCTCTGCCATCGTAAAATTGAGGCTTTCCGTCAGGGGATCGATCGGCATCAGAAAGAAATATAGCAGCATGGCAAACAGGATGAGCTGAAGATAACTGCTTGAATCATAGAGGAAATAACCGATTACGCTCGAGAAAAAGATGAGTAACAACAGGACTTTTCGTATCGTCCTCGTTTTGTCGCTGATCATTCCCCATAAAGGCTGGGTGATGAGGGTGACAAAACCTCCTGTACCGATGATGAACCCGATTTGGGCTGGACGCAAACCTTGATCAGCCAGATAGACTGGGAGAAACGGAATGAAAATGGCAAGCAGTCCAAAATATAAAAAGTTAAAACCCTTTAATAATCGTATTGCTTTCATAAAAAATATGATACCTCACGTGTTCTATAGATTGATTTCAACCTTGTTATTGTATCATTGATGACAGAATTTGAAAAAATAGTTTTAATATTTATGGGAAAAAATAGAATGATAGAGTTGGTTTCGAGGTTAAATTTCACTTTTAAAAAATGGATGTAAATGATAGAATTTACACTTATTGTTAATTGAAGAGGGTGGTATTTAATGGATCAAGACACAAAAGTGATTAAAGAGTTGCAGGAATTGAAGCAAAAAGTCGGTCACCTTGAAGACTTATTAACGGAGCAACAGAATAAAAGGGGAACAGCAGGACCATTTCGAATCTTCATGGACGCAGTAGTCTCATTGCTATTTGGATTAATTGTTGTAGGACCGGTTGTGGTGATTGTCGTTGGGGTTCTGATGGTGGCTGCATCATGGTTAGGGATGGAGTTTTAAAAGTTGTGGAGAGCCTAACCTAGGCTTTTAGGGAATATATTGATTTGATTAGGCAAACAGGAGCTGGGTTAATTGTTGGTTATTCCAGCCTAGAAAAGGAAAATGCCCTTTAAAAGCCGTCCATCCGGATATGTAGATTCAAGCCTTTCCATCTAATTATAGATGGGGAAGTAGGTGACCGTATGATACATTTCTTATTGAACTTAATTACAGATATGGGTAAAGAGATATTTATTGCTGTAGCAACCAGTCTCATCCTGTCTGCGTTCGCCAAGAAACGGAAAAAGAACCACTCATCCTCACAAGAAAGTAGTGGTTCTTCTTCTTACCAAGATGAAATCGTTTAGAAAAATGATTGCTTACTCTTGCAGTTATCACCCTCATGTATCGGGCATGGGGTCTTATTAGTTTATGTTTATATTAGGATCATACCCCAATTCTAATGTGAATATTCAGACACCGAAAAGGGAAGTTACTGAAGCATGGTTGCTGAAACATTTTGTTTGTCCTGGAAATGCTCCGTTGCATAAATTAAAGTCAGACCCGGGTAGGTGTTTCATAAATAAAATAATCATCTTTTAAAGATATAATGCAAAAAAAGGACTGTTACTGCAAGGTTGTATCTTTTCTCAATTGACAGAGAATCATTTTCTTTCATGAATTCTTCGATATCTTCACACTCAAGATTTGAGAATAAGGAAATCGTCTCTACTGGTATACCAAATTCATTGTTCAGTGCTTGAGTTATAGCAGAGACCTTTTCATTTGCATCGGATGAAGGCACGCCTATGACTAATAGGCCCACTAAATCTATTAGGTCCATCATTTCTGTTTGAGTTACCGTGGATTGAATATTTTCACCATTTGCAAAATCTAAAATGACTTGCTCAGATATTCCGGTAATTTTACTTAATGATGCTGCAGGCATTTTATAATCAGAATCAATAAACCGTGAAACAGCCGTACTCCAGAGAGGACTTGCATCAACTTTATTTTAAATAGTATTTTTCTGATTTCATATTGCTGGCCCACCACGATTTCCTATGATTTGGTTCTATAAAAATATTATCCTAAGAAAGTTATTGACAAATTTACTTCGAGTCCGTATAGTATGGGATATTATTAAAAATATTCAGATATAATTTAACTTTTGAAACGCAATGATCAGGAGTAGTAAAAGCACATTATTCGGTAAAGAGAGCTGCGGGTTGGTGCAACGCAGTCCAATGATACTTTGAACTTGCCTGGGAGTGGTAAAGCGAAAGATGGGGTTTATTCCATTCTTTTGTTTTAACGATTGACCTTCGTTACAAGGTTTTTAAAGCAGGGTTCTAGAAAAGAGCCAATAAGAGTGGTACCGCGGTAAGCTTAAGGCATATCGTCTCTTTCTTCATTTGATTATGAAGGAAGAGACGATATGCTTTTTTTGATTTTGGGGAGGTAAGGATATGGAAACGGACAAACGGAATTTACAGAGGACAATGACTTCAAGGCATATTACGATGATGGCATTAGGCGGTGCCATCGGGGCAGGTTTATTTAAAGGAAGCAGTTCAGCCATTGATATGGCAGGCCCTTCCGTAATCATTGCGTACTTGATAGGAGGCATCATCCTATTATTCATCATGCAAGGTTTAGCTGAAATGGCGGTCCGCAATAGCGGTGCACGAACATTCAGGGATTTGGTCCAATCGATTTTAGGAAAGTATCCTGCCTATTTCCTGGATTGGATCTATTGGAAAATGTGGGTATTGAATATCGCGGCCGAATCAGTGGTTGCGGCGATTTTCCTTCAATATTGGCTGCCTGGATATCCAATCTGGATACTGGCATTAGCTGTTTCGGTTTTAGTTACTGCGGTTAACTTGCTGTCGGTAAAGGTTTTTGCTGAAACGGAGTACTGGCTTGCTTTAATTAAAATAACCGTCATCATTGTGTTCATCATGGCTGGATTATTGTTGCTGCTCGTTACTTTTGGTGATCATACAGCCGTCGGTTTTTCTAACTTGACTGAGCATGGCGGTTTCTTTCCGAATGGATCGACAGGTTTGATCACGGCGATGCTGGTGGTAATCTATTCATATGGCGGAACGGAAATCATCGGGGTCACATTAGCTGAAACGAAAAATCCTGAAAAAGTGGTTCCAAAAGCCGTACGCAGTACATTGGTCAGGATCATTTCTTTCTATATCATTCCATTTTTCATCATCGTTAGCTTAATTCCTTGGAACGAAGTAAACGGTGTGCCGGAAAGTCCGTTTGTGATGGTCTTTCAAATGATCGGGATTCCAGGTGCCGACCATATTATGAACGCCGTCGTTCTACTGGCGATCATTTCATCGATGAACTCTGGATTGTATGGTTCATCCCGCGTTCTGTATACACAAGCCGTGGATGGTCGCATTCCGAAAATCTTTTCCCGTTTATCCAAGAAGAGAGTACCTGTTCCCGCAATATTAATGTGTACGTCCGCTTTATATGGAGGAGTACTGATTTCCTTATTTGCTGGAAGCAAGACCTTCGATTTCCTAATGGGTTCGCTGGGATATACCGTATTATTCATCTGGTTGATCATTGCTTTCGCCCATTTGAAATCACGTAAACAACAGTCCCAAAAAACAAGTGCCTATTCGGTAAAATGGTTCCCGTATACGACTTGGGCTGCGATCATCGCTTTAATAACGATCCTGATCGGAATCATTTTCACGACATCGATAATCGTTACGATCATTACACTTTGCATCTACATCTTCATATCCTTGACGTTTGTATGGAAAAAACGCCATAACAAAATCTAGAGAAAGCGTGGATATCGCTTTTGCCTTCCCGCATAGAAGTTTCAGTTTCAAGCCATGGTATGCATGCCATGGCTTTCTTCATGTATTCTTGGTCTTGTGAAAAGTAAGAGATATCCATTTTACTAGTTCATGGGAATCATTAACTTTAGCATTTAAAGAGATAATCTAGTGAAAAATGTTGTATAATAATCTTTGGAAAAAAACCAATATATTGAAAGCCGGAGCGAACTATGAAAAACAATTCCATACTATCCTTTCACCCGTTATATTATTTATTACTTTTGGTGATTACTAGTTCCATCTATTCAATCATCAATCAATCTTCAGGTCATGCTATCGATGTTACGACGATAATAGATGGGGAGATTCCCTTTATTAAAGAATTTGCCGTTCCTTATTTACTTTGGTATCCGTATATCTATGGATTGCTGATTTACTACTGTTTTGTTGACCGAAAGCATTATTTCGTAGGATTAGGCAGTTTGGTGTCGGGGAAACTTCTCTGTTTTCTTGTATATTGCCTTTGGCAAACGACAGTCCCGCGTCCAGAAGTGGTGGGGAACGATATCTTTGCCCATTTAATGCGATTCGTCTATAGTCATGATCAACCTGTCAACTGTCTTCCCAGCATTCATGTACTGACTACATTCATCATGATGATCGTCGCCCATAAGCGGAAAGAACAGCACAAATGGGAGTATGCCAGTGTCACTGCATTCGGAACACTGATTATCCTCTCCACGCTATTTACGAAACAGCATGCTGTATTGGATGTACTCGCAGGGATACTTCTTGCATGTGGGGTATATGCAGCTGTCCAGTATATGTTCCAAGCCCTATCGGCTTATCAGGCCAATCATTACGCAGCAAGGCAAATTAAAAAATGACCACAGGAAATAGCCACTGTAAGAATATTCGCTCCCATGAGCTGATAGGTTACAGTGGCTTTTTGTGTTTCTATTAAAAATTGGATATTTATGTTAAATTATATATGATAATATGTTTTTAGTTGAATTGAAACAATGGAGGGAGGAAAAGAATGTCTCATTATCTTAATCGAATGGCTGAAGACTTGGTTAAAGCGAAGTTGGAAAATTATTGGTCGGGTTTTGAACTTGTTGCTTATGCATTATATGATAAGAGAAATGTTTATCTATTCAATCATCCCAAATTCAGTAACAATCCACAATGTACATATCATATTTTAAGCTGGGATATACAGTTTACTGGAGACACGATTATTTTGTATGAAGAATATCCCACTGCAATTGTTAATATGGATTCGTATGAGGATTATGAAGATTTGTATTCAATAGTGGTTCACGAATTATTTCACGGCTATCAGTATATTAAAGATGAAAAACGGTTTCCTGATGAAATGATGGGAATCACATATCCGTTGTCAAAAGAAAATGTGGAATTGCGAAATCTTGAAAGAACAAATCTTTATCATGCGTTGTTGGAAAATAACATAATTAAGAAGAAGCAATACCTTAATGCTTTCATTGCCCTAAGGGAAAAAAGAGCAGCCTGGATTGAAGAGTACCTAACATATGAAAAATTGATTGAAACCATTGAGGGACCTGCGTGGTATGTCGAAATAAGGGCTTACTCCGAAAAAAGCCCGCTTGATTACCATTCGGTTTTAAAAAAGTATGCACAACAACTAATAAACAAATATGAATCTACTTCTAGTATCAGAAGTAGTTGTTATGGTTCCGGTTTGTTTATGTGTTTGTTACTTGAGGAGCTTTCACCAGGCTGGATGGAAAGTTTTTTTGATAGAGAAGAAACATTATATGACCTATTAAAACTGCATTCCGGTGACTATATGGAAGATTCAATAGCTGATGTGAAGATAAGTTCTGAAACAGAGGAAGTCGTTAATTTTGCCATAGAAAAGAGAATAAAAGCATTTGAAGAGTTTAATGAACAAGCAGGAATTCATCTATATATTGAAGGGGAAATAACTGCTGAATCCTTTGACCCGATGAATATCATCCCATTAGAAGATAGACTTTTACATAAGAGCTTTATAAAAGTAAGAATGAACAACCAAGACTATCTTATTCACCAACCTGTTATTGCCCATGTTGGTAATGGAATGAAATACATAAATAAATTACACTTGATATTAGGGAATAAACCCATTGAAAACAGTGATTCGCTTACAATTGAAGGTGTTGGAGAAATAAAGGGAAGATATAAGAAACAAGAACATATCTGGCATGTATTTATTCCTTCAAATGTTATCTTAAATGATCAGGTGCTTAAATTGGACAAGTAAAGCATGGAGATCAATCCCCCCATTCGTTTTTTGATCTTTTGGGGATTGTCTGCTAACGGGAATTTGATACCGACCGCCCATGAAAAAAAGCACCAGACTTCCTATGACAGGCAGTCCGATGCTTTTTTCTTTTACATTTCAGCTTCTATTTTCAAAGATGATTCTTCGCTGAACTGTTCCTTATCCAGGTCGCCTGTTATTTTACTAGTCAGAATACCGGAAGTCATGCTTCCGCTGACATTCACAGCCGTTCTTCCCATATCGATCAATGGCTCGACGGAAATCAAAAGTCCAGCCAAGGCGATTGGCAAGTTCATTGCAGATAATACTAGAATGGCAGCGAAGGTTGCTCCTCCGCCTACACCTGCAACCCCGAAAGAGCTAATGGCCACGATGGCAATCAACATGGCTATAAAGGAAGGCGTTAGTGGGTCGATTCCCACCGTTGGAGCGATCATGACCGCTAACATGGCCGGATAGATGCCGGCACAGCCATTTTGACCGATCGATAAGCCGAAGGATCCGGCAAAGTTGGCAATTCCTTCGGAAACCCCTAGTTGTTTCTGTGTTTGGATGTTCAATGGAAGTGCTCCTGCACTTGTTCGCGAAGTGAAGGCAAACGATAATACCGGGAAAGCTTTTCTCAAGTATACCATTGGATTCAATCCTGCAAGCGTCAGCAATAACAAATGAATGAGGAACATGACAATCAGGGCGACATAAGAGGCCCCCACGAATTTCCCCAACTTCAGGATGGCATCCAGATCACTCGTAGCTACCGTCTTCGTCATGATCGCCAAGATTCCGTATGGTGTTAAACGCAGGATCAATGTGACTACGCGCATGATGATGCTGTGCAATGTATCTACTATTTTAGCAAAAAATTCAGCATGTTCAGGCTGCTTCCGTTTGACCCCTAAATAGGCAATCCCAAGAAATGCAGCAAAAATTACAACGGAAATGGTTGATGTCGGACGTGCTCCCGTTAAATCAAGGAACGGATTGGACGGAATCAATTCAAGGATTTGCTGCGGCATCGTTTTATCCTGAATCGTACCATATGTTTCCGATATTTGATCCCCGCGGCTTATCTCCGCTTCCCCTTGCTCAATTTGAACGGCCTCCAAATTGAATACAGTTGCCGAGGTGATCCCAACAGCTGCTGCAATCGCAGTCGTTCCAAGCAGGATTCCGATGATCAGGACACTGATCTTTCCGATATTGCTGGTCAGTTTCAATCTTGTGAATGCGGATAAGATCGAAATGAAGACAAGCGGCATGACGATCATTTGCAGGAACTTGACATAGCCGGAACCTACAATGTTAAACCAATCGACCGATTTAACGATCGCTTCTGACTGAGGTTCATAGAAATACTGCAAAAGAAGTCCGAATACAATCCCTAAACCAAGTCCAGTGAAGACCCTTTTTGTAAAGGAAATATGCTTCTTATTCATGTAAAATAAAACGCCTAAAAGAACGAGCATTATGGCAAGATTTAAAAACACATAACCAATCATATATATTCCTCCTAATTCCGATTAACCAAATAAGAATAATGAATATCTGAAGACTATGATACATCATCCGTTGATTTTTTACCAGAAGAAAATAATTTATTTTTGACTTTTCAAGCAATTCATGTATATATCCATATTCATGGACTGAATAAGAAGTCACAAAAAAGAGGTATACATGAACCTTTCCCAATCTGGGATCAAGGGTTCAGTATACCTTGTGGGTAAAAGGGTTATTTCTTCAAATCAATCACGATATCATCCAATACCAACTCTTTGGGAGCAATTCCTGGTTTTGTTGGGAAGGATGAAACCTTTTCTTCACCATCTTCCGTTATGGTTACTTCTCCGTGGTTCTCTGAAGTGAAATTACGTAATGTCACATGTGGTGTCGCAATCAGTTGCGTAGCATCCGGATCGATTTTTTGGAAGGTTTTGCTGAAGTTCAAATTATAAGAATCGATACCGCTTCCTCCGTTTTCTTGACCATCGTAAACATTCCCTAAGTCATCTTTAATGGTCAACTCCACATAGGCATCATCCCACTTGTTTTTGACTGAGTCGGACACTTCTTGATCATAATCAACCACAAAGGACATTGGCGAGATCGATAGTTTTTCGACGGATACTTTTACTCCATGTTGATTCACACTTTTATTGATGACCTTCTCGTTGCTTTCGGTTGCCTCTAAAGAGAAGGCAAAGTTCCAATTTCCTTTTATCTCTTTATGCTTGTCAGTAATACTAATGCTGTTTATATCCCAGTCTATATTTACCTTATCTTCTTTAAGATCTTCTAAATTACTAGCCGTTAATAAGCCTACATATTTTTTATCAGCTACTTTTGTAACTCCATCCGATCCTGCTTGGGCTTTCATTTCTTTTATATTCGGGCCGGGAATATAGAATGATCCATCCCCCAAATCTTCTTCGCTTTCAATAGTATAAGTGATGGTTACCGTTTTTCCGTCATAAATGGCGTCATTTATCGTGAAAGTAAGGCCATTGCTTTCTTCGGTAAGGCCAATTTCGTTGGAGTAGGCCTTATAATCACCGTAAAGACCCTTTCCAGTATTCTTGATATCATCATAGAGACCCGTTTTTCCATTACCTAAAAAGCTGAAAATATCTCCTATTAAAGGAATGCTTTTAGCAGAAGCGGTAAACGAGAATCCTATCGTTGCGGTGGATAATCCGAATATAATGGAAGCAGCCAGCACATTCTTCTGCCAACGCTTCATTTTTTTCTTCTTGCTTATTGATTTTTTGAGTGATCTTTTGATTTTGGCTTTTTCTAGTTCGGTGACTTCCATTTCCTTAAATTCAGTTTCGTCTATGTCCATATCATTTAATAATTCATAAATATCCTTCATACGACGCTGCCTCCTAACTTAAGATTCGTAGCTTTTTGACTTAGCTTCTTTTTCCCTCTATAAATACGATTATCTATTGATGCTTTGGTCAACCCGAGTTTTATCGATATATCCTCATTTTTCAAACCTAGAAAGTACTTCATGATAAAAATATCCCGATCAACAGGTTCTAAGAGATTGATTAACTGAAGCAGTTCTTTTCTGTCTTCCAATATAATCAGTTCATCTTCTGCAGATTTTTCTGAATCTACTTCTGTGTAACCTGACGTAAGCTCCATTTTCTTCATGGCTTTTCGGTAATAATCAATCGCTTTAAACTTAGCGATCGCACAAATCCATTTTCTGAAATCTGTTGTATCCCCATGGAACTTTTTTGAATTGTTCCAGATTGAAAGAAAAATATCATTGATGCATTCTTCCATGACACCATCGTTCCTAAGAGGAGAGAGAACCTTATATGTGACCCCCTTGATTAGTGGCAAATAGGTATCCACTATAAATTCCAATGCGTCTTCTTCTTGGCGTTGCAACCGCTCGATAAAATTTATATCAGTAGACTTCATGACATGATTCCCCTTGTTTTTTTGTAAAAGCTTTTACACTTAATACAACGTGTGTAAAAAGATTTATTCTCAACTATTTTTGGATTTTTATAGAAATTGGCGGTTATGATGGTTCGATTCGCATTTGGAATGATATGGTATTAGGGTGTCGAATTTGTCAGTATGCGACAGTGTTATCCATATAAATGGTTTGTTGGCAAAATCGAACGAATAAAAATAGATTCTTTAACAAAAACACTTGATTGCTGCTAAAAACTGTTGAATGAAAAAATATTCTATATATATTTATCATGAAGGATAATCCCTTGGTTTTCTTGAATGATATATCAGGTCGCATATGCTTAGCGTTTTTTGAAAGGATGAAGGAATGATGGATATATACATTCACAGGCTAAATGAACAAGATGCACAAGCGTTATTTGCATTTGAATGCAATAATAGAAGGTTTTTCGAGCAAACGGTGCCAGGCCGGGGAGATGATTATTATAGTTTTGGAACGTTTGAGATCAGGCACAAGGAATTATTAAAAGAACAAGAAGCTGGTATCTCCTCTTTTTATTTAATTAAGGATGGTTCAGGCATAATCGTCGGCAGGATTAACCTTGTGGATATCGATCCCATTAATGGTACGGCTCATATCGGTTACAGAATCGGTGAAACGTTTACGCAAAGGGGGATGGCGAATGAAGCTTTAAAGCTTTTGGTTAATCTGGCGCCGGATTTGAATGTGACTCAATTACAAGCCAAAACGACAAGCGACAATATTGCCTCCCAAAAGATTTTATTGAAAAACGGTTTTGAACGGATTTCGATTAATGAGGAAATTAGTGCGGATTCAGGTCAAAAGCTAATGTTCTACCATTATAGTAGGATCCTTTAAATCCAGTTTCTTCTATTATAGAACGCATTCCACCATATTTTAAATTACAAAGAATTTAAGTGATGAAGAAATAATCTCGAGATATTTTCCGGCAAAAGATTTCATTACTTAAAAGGAGAAAGGATAATATAATATGATAGAAGGTTTATATGAAGCCCATCTACCCGTAAAGAACCTGGCCATCTCTATGGATTTTTATAAGAAAATAGGCTTGAAGCTAGCTTGGAGGGATGAAGATACAGCGTTCTTTTGGATAGAGGAAAACAAAAGCTGGGTCGGATTATGGGAAGGGAAAGAATATCAAACTCCATACCACCCTTCACTAAAGCATATCGCATTTCGGGTATCTTATGAAAATATGAAAAATGCATTAACTTGGCTCCAATCCCTAAAAATTGAAGTCGTCCCTTTTGGAAAAAGGAAATCGATTGAACCTTTTGTGCGTCCGAACCAAGGAAACGCTTCCGTTTATTTTAATGACCCGGATGGAAATAGTCTAGAACTTATGTGTTCGGTGGAAGTCCCTGATTCATATAAGCATATGACTGAAAAACTTTCACTTGAAGAATGGGATGCACTATTAACTAAGTGAACTTTGTAAAGGAAACGTTTCCTGCCTAGTCTCAACCATGGTAAATTAAACTGTTTTCTTACATAGGAATTTGCTATGAAAAGCCCAAATTATTATTTCAATTCCATATGTGATACGGAACATCATTTTATTTTTATACTCTACGAGTATATGAGCAATTATTATAGAAAGGTTAAGGGCTTAAATGTGGAGTTTAAAATTAGAGTGAACTTATTAACTCAAATGACATTACTTATCATATTCGTTGTTTTTATCAGTACCTTGCTTGTGAGCATTCTATTCTCTTCACTGCTGGAAGACATCGTTGAAAACCATATGGGGAAGCAAGCAATGACGGTGGCAAAATTAGCGGCTCAAAATCCAACCATCATTCAGGGTTTTAACGATGATCAGCCATCAGAGGTGATTCAACCCGCATCAGAAATGATTCGTCAAACAACGGGTGCCGATTATGTAACCATTGCGAACGATAAAGGCCTTCGCTACTCTCATCCTAATCCGGAATATATTGGGAAGCCTACGGCTACTAGTAATGATGCAGTACTCAATGAACACAAATCAATTATTTATCAAGGAAATGGGATATCGGGGCCAGCAATTAAGGCTAAGGCCCCTATCTGGAATGATAAAGGGGAAGTTATCGGTGTTTCATCTGTAGGGTTTTTGGTAGAGAATGTGCAGGATCAACTAACCAATTATAAAATGAAGATCATTCATTTGTCACTTATCCCAATCATAGTAGGAATCTTATGGGCAATATTTATAGCGCGGCGCTTAAAAAAGCTTATTTTAGGTCTAGAGCCGGAGGAAATTTCTTTTCTGTTTCAAGAAAGGGAAGCGACACTTGATGCCATCCGATATGCTACCATTACGATTAATATTGAAAAAAAGGTTACTTCCATGAATAAAAGAGCACATGAATTGTTTCATGATCATCAGCTTATGGTGGGAAAGCGGGTTGTAAATGGGCATTTAGAAAAACTCATCAAAATAGTAATTAGCACAAAAGAGGGACAGTTCAATCGTAAGTTACTTTTAGGCCAACAGCTATACATTTTGGATTTATCCCCAATCCTAAATCATAATGATGTCAGGGGCATCGTTTTAACAATAAGAACAGTATCCGAAATTGAACAATTAACAAATGAATTTTCAGAAATCAAGGCCTTTTCAGAAAATATGCGGGCACAAAACCATGAGTTTTTAAATAAATTAAATACCATTTATGGATTACTAAGTTTAAAACAATATGATAGGGCATTGAATATCATCTCTTCTGAAGTGAGGGAGAGGCAAGATATCATTTCGTTTCTTATGTCATCGGTTAAAGATCCGTTAATCGCCGCCTGTTTACTTGGAAAGATAAACCGTTCAAAAGAATTGCAGGTTATATTAGAAATAGAACAGGAAAGCAATTTAAACAGTTCATTAAAACCTGAGGATTCCCATCACTTGGTTTCCGTTATTGGTAATGTCATCGATAATGCGATGGAGGCAGCACGGCAAAAAAACAAAAATGAGGGAAAGGTCAAAGTTTCGTTTACTGATTTAGGAAACGAAATTATATTTGATATCGAGGATAACGGTCCAGGTATCCCTCACGCAATGGAAAATATTATTTTTACAGATGGTTATACGACTAAAAATGGAGAAAATCATGGGATCGGCTTGGCCATTGTAAAAAACTCCATTGGTCTTTTAAGTGGTGAAATTTATATTGATCAAAGTTATTTGGGCGGAGCAAGATTTACAATCGCCTTCCCGAAGGATATAAAAGCAGAACTGGAGGCGTGAGAATGTCCAAAGGACCGATTACAGTTGTCATTGTTGAAGATGACGAGAATGCAGTGAATATATATAAACAATTTACGAATCAACTAGATCAATTTACTGTCATTGCTACAGCTAGCACAGGCAAGCAAGCGTTAAATATATTACATGCCGCACAGCCGGACTTAATTTTATTGGATATCTTTTTACCGGATATGAATGGAATTGACCTTCTTCGGGAAATTAGGAGAGAATACCGGGGCATTGATGTAATTCTGATCACCGCAGCGAATGATACCGAAACAGTCAGTGAAGCGATTAGGGGAGGGGCTTTTGGTTACCTAATAAAACCCATCATTATCGATAAGCTACTAGCGACGCTCAACCAATACGACCTGACGAGACAGCAGCTTCATAATAACAACTTAGTAAATCAAGATAAAGTCGATACTCTTTTTCGGACCATAAGTAACCCAAATAAAGCAAATGATGTCCAAATAAATCCTCTTCCCAAGGGAATTGACAAGCATACCTTGAAAATGGTCAGAAGTAAGATTCGAAACGTCAATGGCAGTTTAAATGCTGATGAACTAGGTCAACTCGTTGGAATTAGTTATTCAACCATGCGCAGATATTTGGAGTATTTAGTTTCCTGTAATGAAATGGAAGTTGAAGTTTTGTATGGCAGTGTAGGAAGGCCTGAAAGAAAATATAAAATAAAACACCTTTAAATCCCTGTTGATGAAATTCGTTTTCATCAATGGGGGTTTTTTCTTTTTCAGGCGTGAAAAAAATGAATAAAACTCTTATTACTTTCTTTATATGTGAAAAAGGCTTGATGGATGATAGTCTCTAAAGAAAGCGCTATCAAGAAAAGATGGCGGTAAACAGAAGGGAGCTTGAAGATGTTATCCATTTTAGGATTTTCCATGATTGCTGTATTCATGTATTTAATTATGTCGAAGCGACTATCGGCATTAGTGGCCATTATGCTCGTTCCAATCATATTTGGTGTGATCGGAGGTTTTTTTACAGAACTGGGACCCATGATGCAGGATGGTGTTGAAGGAATAGCTTCTACAGCCATAATGATTTTATTTGCGATTTTATATTTTGGAATAATGATAGATTCCGGTTTATTTGATCCTCTCATTTCTAAAATATTGAAGATAGTAAAAGGAGATCCTTTAAAAATAGTTTTGGGAACCGCTATTCTCTCAATGACCGTCGCATTAGATGGGGACGGTACAACTACTTACATCATTACTGTCTCAGCTCTTTTACCCCTTTATAAGCGTCTGGGCATGAACAAAATAATATTAGCCACTGTTGCCATGTTATCCATGGGTGTAATGAATATGACACCGTGGGGGGGAGCTTCCGCTATGGCAATGGCTTCGTTAAATCTTGACGCATCGGAATTGTTCTTGCCGATGATTCCTGTCATGGGCTTTGGGCTCATTTGGGTTCTTGTCGTGGCTTTTATATTGGGAAAAGGGGAACGAAAGAGATTGGGCGTAGTGGAGATCCTGCATAATCACACTAAAGAAATAAATTCAGAAGCCAATTCCGAGTTAGCGGCAACAACGGTCTCCCATGATTATCGCCGACCGAAATTGGTCTGGTTCAACTTCATTTTAACGATTGTGCTCATGGCATCTTTAATCATTGATTTTATGTCTTTGACCATTTTATTCATGATTGCTTTCGCCGTTGCGTTATTGGTCAATTATCCTGACTTGAAAGATCAGCAGGATCGAATCGCCGTTCATTCGAAAAATGCATTGGCCGTTGTTTCAATTGTCATTGCAGCCGGGATTTTTACCGGCATCATGTCTGGAACGAAAATGATTGATGCAATGGCCATTACGTTGGTTTCGCTTATTCCAGAACCTTTAGGACCATTTTTACCGGTAATTTTAGCGTATGCAAGTGCCCCTTTTACTTTCTTTATGTCTAATAATGCATTCTATTTTGGCGTACTTCCAATTATCGCTCAGGCCGCTGATGCTTATGGAATTAGCGCGGCAGAAATAGGGCGCGCCTCGTTAATAGGGCAGCCGATACACGTATTGAGTCCTTTAGTAGCTGCAGCACATTTGCTAATAGGTTTAGTTGGCACTGACTTTGGGGATTTACAGCGGTTTGCCGTGAAATGGGCATTAGGGACTGTCACTGTCATGACAATAGCAGCGATAATCTTGGGAGTCATTTAGTTATATTGGAGGATTTTGAATGTGGATCATCACACTCTATAAAAACAGAGCATTTACTTTAATGACCCAGGTTTAGCATAGTGATAGCATGAAGCGTTGAGGTGTTTATGGCAAGTTAACAATAAAGGGTTAATACGAAATTGAAAGCGGAACTTTACAAAATATGATGATTAAAACACAAAGCATCCGAGTGTCCTTCAAGACTAGGCATTTAAGTGTACCCCGAAAAAGCTAAAGCTTTATTGGGGTTTTACTATTATTTTAGACGGTTTTAACAATGATTCTTGTGGTAATCTTCGCCAGATTCATGACAGTATCCAGTCTCGTATCATTTAAGGATTGTTGGGGGAAAAGGGGATCTAAATAATTCACGACGGCTTTTAGGTGATAATCACCCAATTCAGGTAAGGATTTATTCATGGCTTCACCAGGGCTAAAAGGACCTTTTGTCAGAAAAATGGAACCAATTTGATGATAACCACCCAAACAAGCATCGATACCAAAAATAAAGGGATTTTTAAATTGCTTTTTTATTTCTTCCAAAACACTTTTCAAATTAAGGGCGTGAACTGGTTCTGTGAGTGTTCCGAAGACATGGTAAGGGACTTGGTTTTCTCTTAGCATCGTCCCTACTAAAGGCCCGAATGAATCTCCTGTGGAGCGATCTGAACCAATACATAAAAAGATGATCTCTTTGGACGTTGGCCGAAGAACTCTTGCGATTTGAAAAGACATTTCGTCTATTTCTCCTTCTGCCTCTGTTTCCAACGTGTAGTTGCAATACGGCATATCTTTTTTTGTCTCCCCTTTTTTCCTGCCATTAAAAGGATACATGCCTACACTCCCTTATCTTATTTACTAGAGTTCTGTGACATCTTGTAGAAATTATAACATGATTAATAATTTGGAAATCACATGTTTTCCCTCTAATGATTAATTTCATTACCTCATTTCGTGTTTGTTTGTATTTTGTTAATATATAGAATTACTGGAATTTTTGATAAAATAGAAGAAAACAAAAAAATCTACTAGTATGAAACGATTGGTTTTATTTAATAGAAGGAAGTGTAAGTATTGTTTAATCAATTAACGAACAACGATAGTATTCTTAATCATTTACGTGCAGACTGTGAGAATTGTTTTGGTTTGTGCTGTGTAGCTTTGCCTTATGCAAAATCTGCTGATTTTGCATTTGATAAAGATGGAGGTACACCTTGTTCAAACCTGCAATCGGATTATCGTTGCGGCATCCATGAAAATCTCAGAGCAAAAGGATTTAGGGGCTGCACGGTATATGAATGCTTTGGTGCCGGTCAAAAGGTATCTCAGATCACTTATGATGGAAACGATTGGAGAGACAACCCAGCGTCAGCAAAGGAAATGTTCGATGTATTTCCTATTATGCAACAACTTCATGAAATGCTTTGCTACTTAAATGAAGCACTGAATTTAGTGGATGGGAAACCACTTCATCGAGATTTGCAGGCTGCTTTTGAAGACACGGAATATCTTACTAAGCAAAGTCCAAAGTCTTTATTGGAGCTAAATGTACCAGCCCATAGAGCGACCGTTAATGATTTACTCCTGCGCACAAGTGAACTCGTACGTGCAAAGGTTTCATTTAAGAAAAATCAAAAAAAACAGTACAAAATAGGTAGGGGGAGCGACCTTATCGGTGCAAAGTTGAGAGGTGCTGACCTTAGGGGAGCAAACTTAAGAGGAGCTTTGTTTATTGCATCTGACCTCAGGGAAGCTGACATGAGAGTGACTGATCTTATCGGTGCCGACTTTAGGGACGCTGATTTAAGCGGTGCCGATCTCACAGGAAGTTTCTTCATCACACAAGCACAAGTTAACTCGGCTAAAGGCGATATGCATACAAAATTACCGCTTTCTTTAAGCATTCCCGATCATTGGAGGTAGGAGTAAAGCTAATATCGGAGCTAACTTTCCTGCAGAGTATACGCCTCATGAATGAAAATTGTTTAATTCACGAGTAAAAGCGTAAAACTCACGAGTAAAAGGCGGAATCTCACGAGTAAAAGCGTAAAACTCACGAGTAAAAGGCGGAATCTCACGAGTAAAAGCGTAAAACTCACGAGTAAAGCCCAAATTCACGAGTAAAAGGCGGAAATTCACGAGTAAAAGCCCAAAATCACGAGTAAAGCCCAAACTCACGAGTAAAAGGCGGAAATTCACGAGTAAAAGCACCAAACTCACGAGTAAAATGCCCAAACTCACGAGTAAAAGCACCAAACTCACGAGTAAAAGCCTGAAATTCACGAGTAATGGGAAAAATTAATACATAGATTTAGCTTTAATCCTAAGTTTTTACAATGAGTGAACTCTATACTAATATGCGATTCTTCATTAGGAAGGGTCGTCTTTTCGAATTGGGCGGAAAATTCTCGTTTTTCCATTTGACTCTCACGTTGCGTAATACCTTACAGTAAATGATATCGAAAGGAGGCAAGAAGCAGTGGCAATGAAAGTGAAAGAACTGGCCGATTTAGTTGGCATTAGTGTGCGGACACTGCATTATTATGATGAGATCGGGTTATTATCGCCAGAGGAGACAACCGATTCCGGTTATCGCCTTTATTCGAATGAAAATCTTGAGATGTTGCAGCAAATCCTGTTTTTCAGGGAACTTGGCATGCCGTTAAAGGAAATAAAGCAAATGATAAGCAGCTCTTCGTTTGATAAACAAGATGCGTTAAAGCAACATCAAAAAATGTTACTGGAGAAACGCAGTCAGCTCGATAAATTAATTAAGACGGTTGAAAAATCGATTAAGCATATGAATGGGGAAATTATAATGACGAATGAAGAAAAATTTGAAGGATTTGACTTCAGTCAGAATCCATATGAAGAAGAAGCCCGCAAGCTTTGGGGAGATGAAGCTGTCGATGAGTCGAAGGTTAAAGTGGCGGGCATGTCCAAAGATGCACAGAAAATTGTTTCGGATATCTATATAAAACTTGCGTCAATCCGAAATGACTCGCCCAAGTCGAAGGAGGCACAAGAGGCAATTAAAGAATGGTTTGATTGTTTGAATAATAACTTCGGCACATACACACTGGATGCTTTCAAAGGATTAGGTCGAATGTACGTGGATGATCAACGCTTCACCAAAAATATCGACCAATACGGTGATGGTTTAGCAAAATTCATGTGTGATGCGATGGGGCATTTTGCGGACGCTAACAAAAATTGAATCACAAGATTGAGAAATTTCATGATGGAAGGTTGCTCCGGCAACCTTCTTATTTTGGAGCTGAGGGGACGGTCAATTTAAGAAGGTGTATACTATAGTTATGGTAATATTTTTAATATTCCGATTTATAGAGAATAGGGGGAAACTTATGGAATTTATGAATGCCGCCTTTAACCTCGGGAAAATCAATGATGTTGATGGAAGTAAAGTGGCTGTTTTTAAAGGAGATGCCATTTATACAAGCATCGTCACTAAACTCCGGGCCGCAGGTTGTGTTTTCGCCGAGGAAGAGGCCCGGTTGCTCATCATCACGGCAGGGACAACGGCCGAACTGGACGGGATGGTGGATAGACGGATAGCGGGTACGCCCCTTGAACATGTCATCGGTTGGGCGGAATTCTGCGGTATCCGGATAGAGGTTGATCTCGGAGTCTTCGTACCCCGCAGAAGGACCGAGTTTTTAGTCCGCCAAGCGGCAGCACTCGCTATGCCAGGAGCAGTCGTGGTGGACTTGTGCTGCGGCACGGGCGCGGTTGGCTCCGCTGTGGGCGATGTTCTCGAAGATATCGAGTTGTACGCCGTCGACATTGACCCAGCCGCGGTGCGGTGTGCGCGTCGTAACGTCACTTCAGTCAATGGTCAGGTATACGAAGGGGACCTCTATGAACCGCTTCCAGCCAATTTACGGGGACGTGTTGACGTACTGGTCGCAAACGCACCATACGTCCCTACTGAGGGAATCTGCCTTTTACCCCATGAAGCGCGCATGCATGAGGCGAGGGTGGCATTAGATGGCGGGGCGGACGGGCTTGATGTCCAGAGAAGGGTGGCGGCTTCGGCAACACTTTGGCTGGCACCGGGCTCCCATTTGTTAGTAGAGACCAGCGAGCGGCAAGCGATGCAGACCGTAGAAATCTTTGCTAGATACGGGGTGATGCCACGGGTGGTAAAGTGTGAAGAACTGGACGCCACTGTCGTAATTGGAACCAGACCCGCACTCTAAAGAAATGTTTTTAGAGGCGTTTTATCTTATAACGATTGGAACAAAGAAGTTATGTCTAGGGAAAAATCATGACCTTCAAAAATAAATTTTCCTCAACAAAATGGGGCAATCCAGAAATAAAAAAATTCAAGACATCTTGAAGTATGGGTTGAAATGGAACTTTGGAAAATGTGTCAAAAGGTATCGGATCTAAGCGATGTGGTTCCTTCTTATTTTTTTCTCTAGTCTCTTCCTGTCTGTCGCTTTCCATGGGGATGCTTGGCATTATCGTGTTTTCTTTTTATATTGTTATCCCTTATTATTTGTTGTTCCGCTACAGGTCCTTTTCAATAAACCTCCTAAAAAATTAAGTTTGCATTATTTTTTCCTTTATTCTTTATAGTTCGGTGCTTGATTTTGACTTCAGTATGGAAGTTTTAACTACAAAGAATTACTTTGGTTTTGGGACTCGGTCTTTTTACAAAAAAAGAGATCTGCATCATAAAAGGGACCAAAGAAGAGGTCCCTTTCCAACATTATTTCTTTAGCATGTTTACGATTTCCTTAGCTCTTTCTAATGTAACTCCTTCAATGATACTGTTGTTTTTTCGAACAGCCGTACCGAAATGATAGTGTCCGGTATGCAGTTCGGAATGGATAGAAAGGATATTATCCTTATTTAAGCCGCTTCCAACCAGTATCGCGATGTCGCCGCAGACTCTTTTCATTTGTTGAATCGTTTTCATGCGGCTGGGGAAATCCCCATGCCCACCTGACGTCAATATCGTTGTGATTTCTGGATATTGTGCCAGCATTTCAGCTGAAATGACTGGGTCGTTTGTTTCATCGATGGCTCGGTGGAATGTAATCTCCAAACCTTCACATACCGTCAATAATTCTTCGAGATATGGTCGATTGATTTCATTTTTTTCATTTAATGCACCCAATACGACCCCGTTCGCTCCGAGTGAACGAATGATTTGGATATCTTTTTTCATAATTTCCAAATCGTTTTGAGTATAACAAAACGACTGGCTATGAGGCCTTACCATCACGTTGACTGGTATCTTTACTGAATGGACGACAGCTTCTATCAGGGCGTGGCTGGGAGTTAATCCCCCCTCGGCTAAAGAACTGACAAGCTCGATTCGGTCTGCGCCCGATTCTTCGATTAAAATGGCATCTTCTATCGTTGTCGCAATGAATTCAATGTACATTGGATTTTCCTTTCCTGCATGCAAGTGTTATAAGAATAGTATGTATAAGATTATTAAATCCATTAAGAATAGTAAAGTCAATTCATTAATAGATACCATGACCTCTCATCTAATACCTGCTTTAGTTTTCCCTAGCTTTCCTCAAATGGAATTTCTTTTTTTCTCATATTTATGAAACGAAATGAACAATCAAACGTATAAAAAAAAGAATATATTCAATGGTATATTTGAAAGTGGAATGTTTGGCGGGGGAATTAAATGAAAATCATCATGACGGAGGTTATTTAATTGGATAAAGAAGTTAAGGGAGTAAGGAAGTCGAGGTTTTACAAAGTAGGGATGGGATTCCTGATCATTTCCCTGCTCACTTGGATCATTCCCGTCGTAGCTCCTTTTACGCCATTTTCGACTGGTGTTAAAGCGGGGGTCATAACAGGTGCGATCGTCTTTGCGGAAGTCATGTTTTGGGCAGGCGCGCTTTTGGTCGGGAAAGAAGTGGCTGCTAAATATAAAGGTTATTTAAACCCGAAGAATTGGAAAAAAGAAAAAGGGTGAAGCTTTTTTTTATAAAAAAGTGCTGGGAGTGAAGCTCCATGGAAACTGAGTTGTTGAAAGTTTTCGATTCCAATGCATTCAAACAGGTGTGGCTTCGCGTGAGGAAGTACATAGATTAGGGCATTGGCCTGCTGGTTCGTCAGTAGGGAAGAGGGCGTGGATTATCTATATCTTCAGCATCGTTGTGCGAAAAAAGATTATCCGAATCTATTGGATATTACGGCTGCTGGCCATTTACTGGCTCATGAAACGGTATATGACGGAGTCAGGGAGATTAAAGAAGAAATAGGCATTGACGTTTCCTTTGACGAGTTGGTTCCATTAGGGATCATTGATTACCATCAAACGAAAGAAGGTTTCATCGACAAAGAACTGGCTAACGTCTTTCTATATGAAAGTGCACATAGCTTCGATGATTTCAACCTGCAGCCAGAAGAGGTTTCCGTAATGGTGAAGGTTGTGCTGAATGACTTCGAAGAGCTTTGGACCGGAGCGGAGGACAAAGTGAATATTAAGGGATTTGAAATGAATCATGAAGGCAGTAGGATGATGATCGATCGGTTTGTTGGACGGGATGAGTTCGTTCCGCATGATCTTTCCTATTATGAAAGCATTATTAGATTGATCAGGGAAAACCTCGCTAAATGAAAATAAAGCCCCGACAAAACGATTCGAGTTTTGTCGGGGCTTTTCTTTTTTCTTGAAAAAAAACATTAAGTACATCGACCTGTATCTTTCCCGGTCTACGGCAGCCTATGGGCTCGTTTTGTCTCAACTTGATACGCATATGTCCTTAGTTGTTACCTTATTTGTCCTGAATTGCTCATAGGAATAATGACTTTGTCCTTTGGTGATTCAGTTGATAAAGCGAGACATACCAGACTGTTAAAGTGATGGCAGGATGCGAGTTAAAGGAGGTTTATGTAGTTTTTCATGAACTAGGGAATTTATCACTTGTAAGAATATGACAAAATTGTAAGATGAACAGTGTACAAATTTTGTTAAGGGGATGAGTGAAATAATGAAAAAAATCGTTTTATGTATTTCATTTTTTGTAGCTTTTTTAGTCCTTTTTGGCTCCCTTGATTTTTTTGCCAGCAAAGCATCAGCAGAAACACACACCTATGATGGAAAAAGTCCTTACTATAATAGTTGTGCGAATAGCGCAGTCACGAAGAAGTCAGTGAAAATTTATGCCAACGGTGCTTCTGCCAATTTGGAGTTGAAATTCAGCACAACTTGTAAAACGGCTTGGGCAAAGATCACTCTAAGCAGACCGGCTAAAACGGATGGGGAGGCAACGGCATTGGTTGTCCGAAACACTGATAATAAACAATTTAGCTGTGCATCTCCTGGAGGAAATGGTGAAATAAATAAAGGTCAAACGACATGCTATACACCAATGGTATATGATTTAGATCCGCGAAAAGCAAAAGCGGTAGCATTTTGGCCATATACAGCAGGTGAAACCGACTGGTATTAATGAAAAAGGAAAAGCCTTCATCTATTTTTATGGGAAAGGAAGGATGAATGAATTGAATAAAAAGCTTAAAATGATAGGTTTATCCATGGTGATGACACTGTCGATGTTTCTTGTCGATTTTGGATTAGGAAAAAATCAAGCCCTGGCCGAAACACATACTTATGATGGTAAAAGCCCTAACTATAATAGTTGTGCAAGTTCGGCGGTAACGAAGGATAAAAAATGGATCGATTCCAATTCGTACGTAGAATTGAAATTCAGCACTGTCTGTAAAACCGCCTGGGCAAAAGTGACTGTAACACGTCCCGCCGTATACAACCATGAAGCGGATGCCAGGATCGTTCGAAGTACTGATGGTAAAGCCTATACATGCGCCAGTTCCGGGGGCAATGGTGTTGTGAATATAGGGCAGACCTCGTGTTATACACCAATGGTATATGATTATGACCCGCGCAAAGCACAGGCCCAAGGGATACATGCGATCCCTAATAGTGATGCATATAATAAAGCTGTGACCATTTGGTTCTAAAAAACAAAGGCTCAAAAAAAGCATCCTTATAGTTGGATGCTTTTTTTTGCGGTCAGTTTGTGCTCACACTTTCATTTCCGCTTCCAAATGAAGTAGATATTGTTTCATCTCCGTACCTCCACGGTAACCGGTAATGGCCCCGTTTTTTCCGATTACCCGATGACATGGCACCGTGATCAGAACAGGATTGGCACCAATGGCCGTTCCGACCGCCCGAACAGCGGAAGGTCTTTGGATGACTTGGGCAATGTCGGAATAGGAACATGTTTTGCCATAGGGGATTTGATTCAGCGCAGCCCAAATTTCTTGTTGAAAGGGCGTTCCTTTTACATCTGTCGGAAGAGAGAAAGTCTGCCTGGTCCCTTCGAAATATTCTTGGAGTTCTTTTAGATAGGGTGTTAATGCTTTTTCATTTTCAATAAGTCTCGCATTTGGAAACCGTTTTTGTAGCCAAGACTTCAGTTCCCCGTAAGTTTGACCGGGAGAGCCTACATAGCAAAGTCCTTTTTCGGTTTTAGCTACATATAATTGCCACCTATCATAATGTAATATGGCCCAGTCAATGGTTTGTTCTTTAACATTCTTCATCTTGTTCACACTCCTTCGCTTTTAGTCTTGAGATAAGCTTTCCGATATCCTGAAGGTGTATTCCCCATTTTCCTTTTGAATAGCGTCATGAAATAGGCTGTACTTGAGAACCCGACAGCCAAGCCTATTTCAGTTATAGGCTGTTCGGAGCTTTCAAGGAGCCTGCATGCTTTTTCAAGGCGTAGCCGTTGAATGTATTCAGTGGGCGATATCCCTTTAACACCCTTGAATGATCGTTGTAAATGATAGGGGCTGCCGTGGGAAATATCCGCCAATTTGTTCAATGTGAGGGGTTCGCTGTAATGGGTGTCGATCCATTCGGCTATTTGTTCTACCCATTCTTCTGTCGGTAAATTCAGTCCTTCCGGCTTACATCGTTTACAAGGGCGGAAATCTTCTTCCAAAGCCATCATGGCATTTTTGAAAATCTTCACGTTTTCCTTATTAGGCACCCTGGATTTACAGGAGGGCCTGCAAAAGATGCCCGTCGTGATTACTCCGTATAAAAAATGATCATCATATGCTGGATCACAATCTATAATGGCTTTCCAATATTCATTCGGGAAATCTGCTTTTTTCGGATTCAACACCTTCACCTCTGCTTTTAGTATACAAGAAAGGGTTGATATACAAACATTTTGATAATATAAAAGCAAGATAACGTAATGATTCAATAAGTGAAAAGTTTTGGGGGATGACTATGGATAGGGTTGTTCTGTTAAAATAAGGGAGTTAAATGAAAGTGCAAGATAACGTACTCATTTTTCATTAGAATAAAGAGAATGGGACAAAGGAGGACATTATCAATGGATGAAGGCATGATTGAATTGAGAATTCATGCACCAAAGGAGTTTAGTTTTTCGGAAAATCTTACATACTTATCAAGATCCTCCAATGAATGTCTGTTCGAAATTGTTGATCAAAAAATTTATCGTGCACTTGTTGTCGAAAACGAGGCACTCTTAGTAGAAATCAGTGCAATGGATGAAACCGAGATGATCGTTCGATTTCCAGGACGAACTGCACCGATGGCTAATCAGGTAAAGGATGCTGTTTCCCAATACGTTCGTCACTGGTTCGATCTTGAGACAAATCTGCTTCCTTTTTATGAGCTGGCCCAAAATGACCCTTTATTGCAAAAGCCGGTAAGCCAATTCTTCGGTTTGAGAAATATGGGCATCCCGGATTTATTTGAAGCGATTGCCTGGGGAATACTTGGACAGCAGATTAACTTGACTTATGCCTATACCTTGAAACGGAGGCTTGTTGAGGGATTTGGTGATTTTATTGAATTCGAAGGAAAGCAATATTGGCTGTTTCCAAAGCCTGATGTGATCGCGAAATTGACGGTCGAAGATTTTGCCGAGTTGAGGATGACGGTGAAGAAGTGTGAATATTTAATAAGCGTTGCTCAACTGATTGCAGAAAGGGAACTTACTATAGAAAAGCTGTTGAATGCAAAGGATGTAAAAGAGGCTGAAAAAATGCTGACTAAAATACGGGGAATCGGTCCGTGGACAGCGAACTATGTCTTGATGCGCTGTTTGCGTTTTCCCTCAGCCTTTCCCATCGATGACGTCGGGCTGCATAATTCCTTGAAACTGGTCATGGAAAAGGAAGCAAAACCAACGAAAGCGGAAATCCTGAAACTATCGGAAGCGTGGGCCGATTGGGAATCCTATGCGACCTTCTATTTATGGAGATTGCTATATTGACTTCGTATATATCTAACTTCGGAGATAAAACAGTAGAATACGTCGATATATCTCTAACTTCGGAGATAAAACTATATATTACGTCGATATATCTCTAACTTCGGAGATAAAACAGTAGAATACGTCGATATATCTCTAATATTCGGAGATAAAACAGTAGAAT